>JBLHLE010000473.1:0-6158 GCA_047620805.1 Pirellulaceae bacterium | reverse complement strand
ACCTTGCCGTCCTTGCGAAAACTCCGTCGCAATAGCACGGAGGTATACACTTTGCCTTTAACAGTCTTGCGAACCGTTTCGACACGTAGTTTACCCTGTTTTGAACTCATGCCACGCGTTGTACACGAAATGAAATCGGCTAGCTAGCCCTGTCCACATAATTCGTGGCAACAAATATGCATTCTATTTCGAGGTGCAATCGCCGTGTTTCACAGACGCAAATGGCCGTTTAGGGCCTCATGTTCCGTTCAAGTTAGGACTAAAGCGGATTCCCAATAGGTCTAGCGCTATCCCGAGAAACTAGATAAGCTTGAAGTACCCCAGGTAAGTGGTATACGGGGGGAGATGTCGTTCACCACAGCGACGAAGCTGGCCGGCCGCTGGTAGCGGACATCGATTTTCCCTTCATCGCCTTCGTCCCCGGACAAGCCACACCTTATTGTGTTTGCGATACGATGCAGTTCAAATCCTTCATCGCTTCACTGAGCACCGATTATGTCTTGGCTCTCAACCCTGGCTGGTACGGTCAGCTGGGCATCTCAGTCTCCATGAAGGGCAGTTACGAAGTCTAGCGGCCTTTCATTTGTCCAAAACTTTTCAGCCAGAGACTCCGACGAAAATAGATCGGTGGGTCCAGCTCGCCACCATTCGACCACGAACATATCTGTGTTACTTTGTTGGCGCAAGAATTGCGACAAGTTCTAGCAAACGAAGAGACCGGATCTGCGTTTGGTTCCTGACCGCTGTTCATTGACGCTCCCTTAACGGGGCGGACTTTAGTTGGACAACGAAACAAGATTTAGGAGGACTGCGGCGTGTGTTGCGGGGTGCCCGTCTGATCAATTTATTGGAACGATCGTTTCGGGCCATGAATTTAGTGGCCATCGCACCCTAGAAGTCCAAGATCTCGGCCGAGGTCGACTCCAGGGCCCAAGCGAAGTTGTCTGCAGTGTGCCCATTTCGTCAGAGCACGCAGCAGTGACCGTCGAAAATCAGCGTCGTTGCATGACCGAAAGTAATGGAGTCAGGCAGCTCTTCGATAGGATCGAAGTAAGCCCGTGAGGTCAAAAAACTCAGCCGACGTTGCAACACGTTAAAAAACGAGGGATTCAAGACTCGTGTGACTTAAATCTCAGCCGGCGTCGCGGCCCATTCAACGCTCGTACTATGGCACAATCAATTCCACCCCAACTTTCTGCACCCGAGAAGCTCGCCTGGCCTACCAGTGGCGGTTTACTTTCTGACCCATCTTAATGGTCGTTAAGATTTCCTTGATCACCGAGACGCCGATGAATTTCCTTCTGCAACCGTGGCAGCTGTTGGTTCTGTTCCTTGCCAGCTGGATCAATCGCCAGCAACAGGAAGTGATCGAGTATTTGCGGACCGAGAACCAGGTTCTCAAGGAGAAACTTGGCACGAAGCGAATCCTGCTCAATAACGATCAACGAAGACGACTTGGCGTCAAAGGAAAGGGACGGGGTCGCAAGCTGCTGGAGGAATTCGGCACTTTCTTCACGCCGGACACGATCCTGCGCTGGCATCGACAGCTTGTGGCAAACAAATAGGATTACTCAAATCGCAAAGAGAAGAAATCGGGGCGGCCGAGAATCCGCCAGGTGATTGTAGACCTGACCGTGAAGTTCGCAAAAGAGAATCCGACCTGGGGTTTTGATCGAATCCAGGGCGAGTTAGCGAAAGTTGGTTACCTGATCTGTGACACAACAGTCAGCAACATCCTCAAAGCACATGGCATCGAACCAGCGCCAATTCGCAAGCGCACTGGATCGTGGGAGACGTTTCTTAAATCTCACTGGGATGTGATGGCTTCAATCGACTTCACAACGGTGGAAGTTTGGACCAAGAGTGGTTTGGTTACTTTCTATCTGCTGTTCGTCATGGAGCTGAAGACTCGCCGAGTTCACTTCGTAGGTTGTACTACCAGTCCAAACGAAAACTGGATGAAGCAGGCTACCCGCGATTTGACCAACCGTGAAGATGGATTCCTCAACGGCAAGTAGCACTTGATCATGGACCGGGATTGGAAGTTCTGCGAGTCTTTTCCATCATTCCTTAGCGATGAAGGTGTGAACTCTGTCCGCTTACCACCCCGAGCACCTAACATGAATGCCCACCTGGAACGTTTTTTCGGATCGCTCAAATCCGAGTGTTTGCACAGGTTGATTCTCTTTGGCGAAAAGGCAACGCGAAATGCGTTAATTCATTTCCTGGATCATTATCACGCTGACCGCTGCCATCAGGGACTGGGTAACGAGTTGATAGTATCGATGGACCGACGGCCGGATATAAATGAGAAAATTGAATCGACCGAGCGACTTGGTGGTCTGCTCCGAACGTACCGAAGAGCTGCTTGACTTGGGCACTCTTCGCTCGCACATCGACCTCGGTCAGTAACGGCCAGCGTGAAGACTGCTGCGCGCCACGATGATTTTGGCGAAATTAGTAGCGACGCAACCGAGATCTACCTTCGATCTCGGCCGAATATCTGGACTCACAAAGCGATCCTAGCTCGTATTTCGTCTGACGATTCGCTCATTTCAATTTATTCACTACACGGCATGAAGGCAATGCAACGTCGGCTACTTAATCGGTTGTTGGAAAAGAATCGGCAACACCAGCTGCGACAATTGGATAACTCGAACTTGGCGGCTCGAATCGCGAGTTACGAGTTAGCTTACAAGATGCAACAGCACGTACCAGAAGCCGTGAATTTGGCCGATGAAACAGAGTCGACTCAAAAACTCTATGGCTTGGACCAACCTCGCACGGAAGATTTCGCGCGCAAGTGCATTCTGGCGCGGCGGCTCGTGGAGCGTGGTGTCCGCCTTATCCAGTTCTACTCGGGAGGCAATCACAACGATGCCAACTGGGACGCTCATGGCGATCTCGAGAAAACCCACAACTACCACGCCGGGAATACCGATCGTCCAATCGCTGGTTTGCTGATGGATCTTAAACAGCGTGGTCTGCTCGACAGTACTCTAGTTGTTTGGGGAGGTGAGTTAGGTGCCGCTGCCGTCGAGAATCCGTTCCACGTTAAGCGACTGCACGCCACGATATTGAACCAGATTGGAATGGACCCCAATAAGCTGTCGTATTTTTACGGCGTCTTGGATCAGAAGCTGGTCGGTGTCGAACACGGCGAGCCGATCCGAGAAATTATATCGTAGGCAGTTGTCTTGCCAACTCAGCGGTCGGAGGAGCAGAGATGTGGGGAAAATCGCATGCTGCTACAGATAAGTCGAGCCGGGCAAGAAAGCGTAAAGCTCTGGAAATTTTGAGCCTTGGTATTGTGGTTCGAGCTGCACGTCCCAACGAACGACGCCCGACGGTGGCGCGAACATTGTCAGTGGCTGAATTGCTACGGCCTGAGCCGGCCGAATGACTAGGTCGCACTGCAAGGATCGATCGGTCTGTGCGACGATGGTAATCGTATCGCCTGCTTTGACAACGGTTGGAGCGGCGATGATTTGTAATCGAGTCGCTAGTGGTGGTTCGCCATTAACCATTGGGTAAATTGGTTCCCTTAGATATTGTGCGACGGGAAATGGGAACGGCGGCAGAGCGGCTGGCGTCGCAGTCTCGGCATATCCGAATTTGGAAACGGTGCCTGGATACCGTTCATCGCACAAATAAGTCCAAACAGCCCAGCGTTTGAGCCCGTTCTTTTCAATGGGAGCAGTCACTCGATACTCACTAATGCCCGCAGAATTATGCCCTCGTCCCTGACCCAACCGACCAAATAATACATGGTCTTCGGAAATCTCGGGCTCCGCTGCCAGTCTCATGTTGTCCGTCGTAAACGATTCAGTGAATCGCTGTAGAAAGAGCTCGCGGTTTGTTTCTTCGCGCGTCTGCCATCGTGCAACGGTGGTGGAAATCCAGGCGAGGAGTGCACCGCAAACCGCGATCGACATCAGCATTCCACGAATCGTGAATCGATACTCGGTTGCTTCTGAATCTTCTTCGTTACGGTCGGGATCAGCGAGGAATCGACGAGTAAATTTGGCGACCAACCAGCCCAAAACGCATCCTGCTACCCATGGTAATACGATCATGGAGAGTAGAGCTATCGTTTCGGCTGATTGATAAAGTAGCGTGGACTGCGATGTGCGGATCGAGTCCTGCACGACATTGAGAACGAATTCGATTATCTGCTGCCACAGTGGGCAGGCGGGGAGCAGCAACACGCCGATGGACGCGAACGCGAACCAACCAATTCGATCCGCTCGAAGGGGAGAAATTAACGCCAACCAGAATCCGCAGCAGCATGTCGGGACAGTCAGCGTAGCGGCCAAGCCAAATCCGTGGTCAGCAGCCAGCGCCGATAGCGGAAGTGATGCTAAACACACAAGGAACGCGGAGGCAACAAGGGCAATTCGATTCAACGCCGTAGCTCCCGTGTGGACCCATGTTTTTGGGTGTCAGTAGATCGGAATAATCGACTCCGTCAGGGCCAATTGTACCCGATCAAGAGTACCAACCAAAGCGTAATTAGTGTGACATCAACGAGTCCAATCATTGCAACAATGACAAACCATTTGACGATCATCGAGGGGGGGAATTTCGAGTGTTGGATCGCTAGATACGCTGCTGGTATTGATAAGAAGCCTGGAAGGGATAGTTTTGATACGTAGGCGATCATGAAACGGCGTTGCATTTCAAATACGCTTGGGCCGCCACCACCATTGATACTGAATGCCCCAACCAGGCAACCCGCGCCGTTTATGAGGGCGATAAGCCACGCAATAGTAAAGAGACTCCAAGCTAAATCCGACGATTTATGTCGTCGTGCAACCCAACAGCTGGCGACGAGGAAAACGGCTGGGAAAAGCGATAAGGACGAATACGTCTCGAAGCGACCGATTGCGCATAGGATCCCGACAGTTGTGATAGTGCAAAACGCCGTCGTAATACTGAATTGAAAAGGTGGTGTTGATTTCAATGTTGGATTTCTCCGACTCGATTGACCACGTCTTGGTAGACGACGGGTTCAGAGAGCAATTTACCGACTCGCCAGCGTAACGGATACGTGCCTTCGTTGGGGCCGTTCACCGACCACTTGAAATCAGTCTTCCAAGAGAGCTCCTGGCCTGCAGGAGATTTAAATTTCGGCATCTCAGGGAAACTTGCTCGGCCGAATACGTCGTGTTGAATCAACTCCCCACCAACGCTCCACTCTGGGTGAAAAATTCATCTAGCCAGGCATATTCAATTGCTGTTGCTCGTCGACCACCGCGCTCGGTTCGGGACGGCGACGCCCGTATTATGTGGCAGTATCTACCGTAACCGTAATTTCAAGTCCGAGTTGGAAGAGTAGCTTTGGTGCTTGCTTACGGGTCAAATTGCTCTATTATCAGGCGGTCAAATTCGCCCTGCTGTCGGCGGCGGTTGAACGATCTGGGAAGATGACGGAGCTACCATGTTTAAGGTCGCAATTACGGACCACACATTTCCGACGTTAGAGATTGAACGGGATATCCTGCAACCCGCAGGTATCGAAATTGTCAGCGGCCAGTGCAAGACGACGGAGACGTTGATTCCGTTGGTCGCGGAAGCTGATGCGGTTATCACACAGTTCGCGCCGATTAATGCAGAGGTGATCGGGGCGATGCAGAAGGCTCGAGTGATAGTTCGCTACGGTATCGGTTTTGACAATGTGGATTGCGACGCGGCCCGCGCGAAAAAGATTCCCGTCTGTAATATCCCCGAGTATTGTATTGACGAGGTCGCCGACCACACGCTGGCCTTCATTCTGTCGTCGACCCGTTGTTTGCGAGCCAACTGTAGTCACATGGTGGGCGGACAGTGGGGACTGCCCGTTCCCGCGGAGCAGATGCGAGCCTTGCGAAATCAAACGGTTGGAATTATCGGTTTAGGGCGAATTGGCAAAGCGGTTGCCGACCGTTTGCGGGCGTTCAAGTGCCGCTTGTTGGCGTTCGATCCGGTCGTTTCCGCCGACGAAGCAGACGACCATGGCTGTTCGCTCGTCGACCTTAACGAGCTGTTGGCCACTAGCGATATCGTGACGTTGCATTGTCCCTCCAACGAGAAAACTCGAGGAATCATCAATCACAATTCGTTGGCGGAAATGAAGTCGGGATCGATCCTGGTCAATGTTGGCCGCGGTGACCTCGTCG
>JBLHLE010000472.1:0-6158 GCA_047620805.1 Pirellulaceae bacterium | reverse complement strand
TCCAGGATAAAGTGTTCTTTGAGTGAACGGGCGGTGGAAGCCAGACTATTTTGACGAATCTGGTTTTCGTGAGTTTGGATTTCTTCGTTTCCGAAGCCAGCAGCTTGCAGCTCCATCACCGATCGCTCCAACTCGCGACCAGCTTGTCGGCGGAGCAGGTCGGGCGGCAGATCCCATTTGGCTTCTTTAGTCAGCTCGGCGGTGATTTGATCGCGAATTTGCTTATTCTGGTGATAGCCGAACTGGCGGATCAATTCCTCCTTGACAACTTCTTTGAGTTCGTCAACGTCGCGGAACCCGCCAAGCTTTTCGAGGAACTGTTGATTCAGCTCTGGCAATTGCGACTTCTTGACTTCGAGCAGCTCAATTTCGATTTCGACTTCGTCTCCACGAAGTGCCTCGTTTTCAGCTTCATCGCTGATCTTAACAGTCGCTGTCTTCTTCTCGCCCGCCTTGGCTCCACTGAGCAGTTCGCCAAAGTTTTCGACAACTCCATCGCGGAAGCTGAGCTTTGAACGAAGTTGAACGGATACTTCTTCGAGATTCGACAATTGCTTGCCGTCTTTCGCAAATGTGATGTTCACAATGACGAAGTCGTTCTCTGCGGCAGGACCATCGCTGGGAGCGAGCTCAGCTTGGCGACCTCGCAATTTGTCGATCTGTTCATCGACGTCGGCGTCTGCGTATTCGCGTATGGGGCGCTCTAGGTCCAGCCCTTCCCACTTTGGCATATCGAATTCGGGACGCACTTCCAAGTCGAACTCGAAAGTCATGTCTCCCTCATCGGGAACCGAAATCGAGTCGTAATCGAAATCGGGCTCGCTGATCGCGGAAAAGTCGTTTTCCTCAGTAACTTGGGTCATGCTGTCCATTAACAGCGAACCCTTGATCTGATTCTCGACTTGGTCTTTGAAGCGATTTTCGACGAGTTTGCGAGGAGCTTTTCCGATCCGGAAGCCCGGAACTTCAGCCTTGGGAAGCAACTCGGCTACAGCCTTGTCACGATATCGCGCAATGTCGTCCTTAGAAATAGTCACCGTAATGTGACGCTCACAAGTACTTTTCACTGCCACATCAATCGTGAGGGCGAGTTTTGGGGCTTCTTCTTCTATTTCTAGCGCATCGGCAGTGGGGGAGTCTGACGTCATAGAGCGAATCGTCGAATGGGGTGAGGGGAAAGAAAAAGGCAGAATAACAAAAGAGCGGGTGATGGGATTCGAACCCACGACAACAACGTTGGCAACGTTGTGCTCTGCCAGCTGAGCTACACCCGCTTCTATTAAAGCGTTAAATCCTCGCTTGTTTTGAGTGAATTGGCACGCCAAATCCTTCGAAATTAGCAAAGTTCTACCGGATTATATGTCGAGCATCTCAGCTTGCAAGTGCAAATGCTCCAATCTCGCCCGCTTCATCGCAAGCCCTCGAAGCTCTTCAATCGTCAACTGATGGTCTCAAGTTGAGCAGCCCGGGATTTGCCTGCAAATCCCCATTAACCGGCAAATTCTATCACAGACCCTCTATCTTCGAGGTTTCTAGCCCGTCTGA
Source organism: Pirellulaceae bacterium (assembly GCA_047620805.1). Lineage (GTDB taxonomy): Bacteria > Planctomycetota > Planctomycetia > Pirellulales > Pirellulaceae > JBLHLE01. The sequence continues at coordinate 4,613 of JBLHLE010000472.1, read as the reverse complement.
GGGACCTCCAAGCCGTTGTCATTCGTTAAACGGCAAGATACACTGTAACTTGGTCATTCTTTCAGTAATTGAGCGAACTGAGCAAGAGCCGATGGAAGCAAAACTCGTTGTCGTCGGTGGCGATGCCAAAGCCGCGGAGATTCAACTAAAACTCCCGACGATTATCGGGCGGGGACGCGGTGCGTCTCTGACTCTCCCACACCCTTTGGTCAGCCGCCAGCACTGCGAGATTTTCGAAGCGAACGGCCAATTAATGGTTCGCGACTTGGGTTCGCTCAACGGTACGTTCGTCAACAACGAACGCGTTACCGAAGCCGTCCTCCCTTCAGGTGAACTGCTCACCATAGGCACCGTTACGTTTCGAGCTGCCTACGAGGCTCATGCGGATATCATGCCCCCCAGTGGCGACCCCAAAGCAACTCTGCAAGACCCAAAATACGCGGTTGCCGAAGATGACCTGGATTTCATGGACGTCGAGGAGGTAGAGGACGACGAATTCGAGGATGAAGATGACGAATTCGAAGAAGTAGAGGTCGTCGATCCCGCCGACTCTATCGATGACTTAGAGGACTCCATTTCCGATCTGCTCATGGACTCCGAAGAAGAAGTCGAAATCGTCCACGAAGAGGAAACCGAGACCCTCACCGAACCGCGAGCCGCCTCGAAGACCGACGACGATGACTTGAACTCCTTCCTGCAAGGACTCCAGTAAGCCAGGACTCCAGTAAGCAAGGACTCCTTCCTGCCAGGACTCTAGTAAGCCAGGACTGTCTCTTCAGAAGCTTTTTCTGCATGCTTCCAAGCACACCCCGCGCGGCTGATATGGTAACCTCATTGGCAACCCCTCGTGCAGCTCACCCCTTCTAGTTGAGGACCACGCCATGCGGTCGACACTCCCCTCCAAATCAGTCCTAACCTTGATGGCACTCGTTACTCTCAACGGGTGCTCCCAGAGTCAACCCGAGTCCGACCGGCCCAGCAATACCCCTCCAACTGAACAGAATCCCGGCGAGCAAACAGAGAACCCTCCGGCCGATCCCATAACGCAGGGGAGCATAACGCAGGATCCCGTAACTCCCGATCCCGCTACAGAACCGAATCCCGAGGACCCGGCTCCATCCCAAGTCGACGACGGGCCGTCGGCGGTCGCCAAGGAACACGTTCGCTCGGAACCAAATCGCTTGGCACAAGAGACCAGTCCCTATTTATTGTTACACAAACACAACCCGGTCGATTGGTTCCCGTGGGGCGAAGAAGCGCTTGCCAAAGCCAAGAAGGAAAACAAAGTCATCTTCCTTTCGATCGGCTATTCAAGTTGCCATTGGTGCCACGTCATGGAGCGAGAATCGTTCATGGACGATGAGATTGCCAAATTCATGAACGAGAATTTTGTCTGTGTCAAAGTCGATCGGGAGGAACGTCCTGACATCGACAACATCTACATGACTTCGCTTCACGTTTACAACCAAATCACTGGTTCAGGCCGTGGCGGTGGCTGGCCGTTGTCGATGTTCTTGACTCCCGATGCCAAACCTTTTTTTGGCGGCACATATTTTCCCGCTCGCGACGGCGACCGCGGCGTGGGAACAGGTTTTCTGACGCTGCTTAATCGAGTCGAAGAAGTTTGGACGGAGTCGCACGATCGAGTCAAACAGGACGCCGACGCACTGGTCGGCGTCGTGCAGCAAGAATTGACTGCCAAGTACGGCCTCGATACTCCACTGCCCAGCGACGCGATCTTAAGCGAAGTGCTAGCCGAGCTGACTGAGCAATACGATCCGAGCTTCGGCGGCTTTGGATTCTCGGCCGAAAACCCGCGGCGGCCAAAGTTTCCCGAACCATCGAACGTTTATTTCCTGTTGCACCTTTATCAACAACAGGAGAAGAAGGACGAAACTGCGCTGGCAATGGCCACTGCGACACTCGACCACATGGCTCGTGGCGGCTTGCGCGACCACCTCGGTGGCGGTTTCCATCGCTACACCGTCGATCGCTTTTGGCACATACCTCACTTCGAAAAAATGCTCTACGACAACGGCCAACTCGCCGTCGTCTATAGCCAGGGCTACAACATCACTAAAAGCGAAGAATACCGTCGCGTATTGATCGAAATGAATGAGTTTGTGCTCCGGGAAATGCTCTCGCCCGAGGGAGGTTTCTACTCGGCACTCGACGCGGAGTCGGAAGGCGAAGAAGGAAAGTTCTATCGCTGGAATAAAGCAGACGTCGAAAAGATTCTCTCGCCAGAGGAATTCAAACGATTTGCAGCCGTCTATCAACTCGATAAAGAACCAAATTTTGAGGAACATTACTACTTCCCGCAGTTCCCCAAACGACTCGACGAACTCGCCAAAGAAATGAACTCGACTCCCGCGAAACTCGACGACGAGATGAAACCGCTTCGCGCGAAGCTGATGCTGATCCGCGACACGCGCGAGCGACCGCTGACCGACACCAAGATCCTCACGAGCTGGAATGGACTCATGATCCGCGGTCTGGCCGATTCCGGTGCCGCTCTCAAAGAACCTCGTTTCATCAAGGCAGCCGAATCAGCAGCCGATTTTGTCCTCTCCAATCTTCGGCAAGAAGACGGTCGACTGTGGCGAACTTACGGTCAAGGCAAGGCGAAACTCAACGCCTACCTCGTCGACTACGCTTTCCTAACCGACGGGCTTTTGGCGTTGCACCGAGCGACCGGAGAACAACGCTGGCTCGACGAAGCCGAAAAACTCACCGCCAAACAAATCGAACTCTTCTGGGACGCCGAAGAAGGCGGCTTCTTCTTCACTTCCGACGATCACGAATCGCTGTTAGCAAGAGCAAAGAATCCCATCGACGGAGCCCAACCTTCGGGGATTTCCGTGTCGGCCGAAAACCTCGTGCGCCTGGCCAAAGCCACCGGCAACAAAGACTATCTCGCACGAGCGGAAAAAACGATCCGCTCCGTCGGAGCCCTCATGACTCGCGCACCCGCCGCCATCCCGCGGATGGCCGTCGCCTACTCGATGTACTTGCAAGAAGTGCCTCCAATTGAAACTCCACCCGCGGAAGAAACACCCTCCAGCGAAACCACCCCACCTACTCCCGAAAACCCTACTCCCGAAAACCCTACTCCCGAAAACCCTACTCCCGAAAACCCTACTCCCGAAAACCCTACTCCCATTGACGAGCCAGCAGCCCCACCAAAAGAAGAAGCGACCGCAAACGACGAAACGAATACTTCTCCGCGACCGTAATTCGCGCCAGCCCCATGGCAACGCAAAGGACATTGTAATTCGCAACTTCAATCGTCCTGCCTGTCATCGTCTTGCCCCTCCCCAAACAATCAAGACATCCCTCGGCGACTCGCCAGAGCGTTTATTGAGTGATATAAATAACGCTTCGATGTTTCGCAGTGCACAAGGAGATCGCGATGGTCCGAGTCGGAATTGCTGGTATTGGTTTCATGGGTTGGATTCACTATCTTTCGTACCAACGTACAGAGGGTATTGAACTGGGCGCGATTTGCACTCGCGACGCCGCAAAACTGTCTGGAGATTGGACGACTATTAAAGGCAACTTTGGTCCTCCCGGCGAAAAAGTTGATGTCAGTCAATTGAATTGCTACGACAACATCGACGCTCTTTTGGCCGATGATTCAATCGATGTCATCGACATCTGCCTGCCACCCAATCTCCACGCCGCTGTCACCTGCAAAGCATTCGCCGCTGGCAAACACGTCTTCTGCGAAAAACCGATCGCGTTAAACCAAGCCGAGTGCGAGGAGATGATGGCTGCCGCGAAAAGCGCTGGCAAGCAACTATTGATTGGTCACATCTTGCCGCTGCTGCCGGAATACGCGCACGCCCTGGAAGTCATCCGCAGTGGGAAATACGGCAAAGTGATTGGCGGTAGCTTCAAGCGAGTGATCTCCGACCCAACCTGGATCGATGGCTTTTACGATCCGGCCATCGTCGGTGGCCCTCTGGTCGACCTGCACATTCACGACGCCCATTTCATCCGTTTGCTATTTGGCATGCCGAAAGCGGTGACCAGCCAAGGCCGCCTGCGCGGCGATGTTGTCGAATACTGTAATACGATGTTCGAATTCGACGATACATCACTGGCCGTCGGCGCGACTTGCGGAGTGATCAACCAACAAGGCCGACCATTCACTCACGGATTTGAGATTCATCTAGAGCGGGCGACCTTGCAATACGAATTGGCCGTTGTTGGCGAGGCAGCTGAAACACTCATCCCGTTGACAATCTACGACGACAAAGGCGAGGTGATTCGACCCGACCTGGGGGACGGCGACATGGAGCGAGCGTTTGATCGCGAAATCGCGGAAGTCCTTTCTTCGGTCCAAAGCAATCAACCGTCTAGCGTGCTGGCCGGCGAACTCGCTGCCGACGCGCTCCGCATGTGCGACGCGCAAACCGAATCGGTTCGCGAACGAAAGTCCGTGGCGATTTAGCCCGATTTAGCCGCGGCTCGTTGACGCACGACTGAACATCAATCGATCCCAATCACGCTATGCAAAACCTGCTCGAAGGTCTCGCCTGCTTTGCCATCGCTACCGCTGCCCTCAGTCTTGCGGGCACTGCGATCTTGGGAATTGCCTGCTACCTGAT
>JBLHLE010000471.1:0-6159 GCA_047620805.1 Pirellulaceae bacterium | reverse complement strand
GCTCTCCGACCTCGAGTTAAGTCAAGTCAACATCGAGCCGTTTGGTTTGCGAGCCATCTACGACAAGTATCACGCGGAGGCATCATGAATCGCGCGTTACTGAAGAAATGCCTCATCGAGTCGATTCTGTTGTTGTTAGCGTGCTGCACTGCGATGCTGTTACTCTGTTGGCTACACGTCTGGTTTGTAAGCCGCCTTGAGATGGGCGAATTCGCCAAGGTTATCGAACCGCTCTGGAAGAAATACAACAAATTTTCGCCGGTCGACTTGAGCCAGCTGCTGACCTATCCCGGGCGCATCGCGCGAGCTTACTCCGAACCAATGGTAACACTGTGCATTGCCGTGTGGGCGATCGCGCGAGGATCCGATTGTGTCAGCGGAGAAATCGGCCGCGGATCCATGGAAATTCTATTGGCGCAACCGGTCAGTCGTACAACAGCGCTTTTTAATCATACGATCATTACATTCGTCGGTCTCGTTTTACTTACGATGTGCTCTTGGCTGGGAATCTACACTGGAATTCAAAGGGCCGAAATCAAAGAAACGACTACACCGAGTGTTTCGATAATGGGATTTCGAGTTCCAATTCCCCTCACAAAAACGAAAACCGAAATGGTCCCGATGCGTGACCGAGCGAATCCGGTCCTGTTCGCATATCCCGCGATCAATCTATTCTTCCTGGGTTTTTGCTTGGCGGGATTGACTGCCATGATGTCCAGCTGGGATCGCTATCGTTGGCGGACAATTGGAATCGTAATTGCGATTTGGATCATTCAGGTCACGTTCCGCGTTATGGCCATGACGCTGGAAGAATATCAATGGCTTGGATACTGCACGCTATTTACGGCATATGACCCCGAGGTGATTGTTGCGATCGCCAGTACAGCACCCGAGCAAGTCTGGAATTTTGTCCGCGAGACGGAACCCGGTCAAACGCGGTTGGCACCGATGGGATACAACGCCATACTCGCCTCGCTAGGAGTGATCTTCTACATCGCGGCGTTTGTCATCTTCAGAAGACGCGACATCCCTGCGCCGCTATAGCGTTCGCCAACAGTTACCTCCGTAATTGCAAGTGACTTTTTCCGCAGGCCATCAATGGATGTATTTAACAGGCCGGACCACATTGTCCAGCCTTGAGCAGCCGGACGAATTGCAGTTCAAGGGCCCCATCCGCGGCTGATACCACGACCGCCCCATCTTCTTTCGCTTCAATGCTTTACAACACGGCAACGGTTCTTTCCAATAAAATCTTCAACACTTTGCGAGTTGGGCGCATACAAGTCCATAGCACACCGACGAGGGATTCATGGACAAAACGACAGAAGCCGATGAATGGTTGATGGGACAAGTCGCGCTTGGTAAGTGCGAGTATCTCGAGACTTTGCTGCGCCGTTACGCCAGTCCATTATTGACGTACATCGAACGCATGGTTGGCAATCATCATCGCAGTGAAGAGTTGTTTCAGGAAGTTTTCTTCACCGTGTGGCTGAAGCGTAAGCAATACAAATTCCCCAAGCGTTTTCGCTCGTGGCTTTACACAATTGCGGCCAACCGCTGCCGACAAGATTATCGGAAGGCCAAGCTAGCCACGACCTCGATCGACCAAGCTCCCGACATGGTACCTGCAGCTGTTGGCGGGTTTCCGGTAGAGGCAGCGATCAAGACCGAGCATTCGGTCATCGTCGCTCAAGCCGTAACGCAATTGCCTCAGCAACAACGTACCGTCGTCGTACTCCGCATCTGGAACGGTCTGTCCTACGCCGAAATTGCCGAAGTGTTGCGATAGATCCTCCAGCCCGTATTTCGTCGATCGACTCGCGTGTCGATGCTCGCAAGCGTCGAACGAATCAGCGCATCGGAAGCCTCACTGTGCGGAACCGTGTTGATCAATTCCAGTCGAGTCCGCGCTTCATCGAGCGCTGCGCTACAAATGGAACAGTCGTCGCAATGCTGTTCAACGAATGTCGCATCTTCAGCATCCAACGCATCGTGTAGGAACGCGTCGACGTATTCGATAACATGGTCGTTTCGAGGAACTTTCATCGTTCTACTCACTTCTAAGGCGTGGTTCCAAATATTTTCTCATGCCGTTCAAGCCGTGGTGCATATGCGAACGAACAGTCGCTTCCGACTTTCCGATGACAGTCATGGTGCTGATTGCCGCGTCGGTTTTGATCGTCGCCGGGATACACCGTTACTACGAACGCCTCTCAGCCTCACCTTACGACCTGCGGGTAATGGGACAAAAAGACTGGTTGGCAGGAAGCGTGACGACTCTACGTCTTGCTGTGTTCGATCAACGGACTGGTAAACCGATGAGCGACGTGCCTGTGACGCTGGCGCTGCGCAATCGCGCAACGAGAGAAACGCACAAATTGGTGTCGTTTGTCACCACCGATTTTGGCGAAGAGACTCCGCGATTCCAATTACCAGAATGGGCGGAAGGCCAATACGATCTGTTGTTCACCGCTTCACTTGAAGGTGTTGAAGAAACACTGCCTCGGATCGTTCAATTAAAGCGTAAATGGAAGTTGATGCTTAGCACTGACAAGCCGATTTACCAACCAGGTCAAACAATTCGCATGCGATCGATGTCGTTGCGACAACCCGACCTCAAGCCGTTGGCAGGTCAGAATTCTTTATTCGAAATCGTCGACTCCAAAGGCAATGTCATTTTTCGCAAAGAAGGTACGACCAGTAAGTTTGGTATCTCGTCCGCAGATTGCAATTTGGCTCACGAGCTTAACCTTGGAACTTACACAGTTAAGTGTCGCATGAACGACACGACGGCTTCGCGGACGGTTGAAGTGCGAAATTACGTACTGCCGAAGTATCGCGTCGCGGTCTCGCCAGATCGCCCTTACTACGTCCCAAGTCAGACAATGAATCTTGTCGTTCAAGCGGAATACTTTTTTGGTAAACCAGTGACTGGTGCCAAGGTGGAGTTGGAAGTTTACGGTAACGCGGCGGGTTTGTTTGAGATCCTGAAGGAAGAGCGCGATGTCGATGACGATGGCAAAGCGACATTCTCGATCGACCTGCCATCGCATTTCGCGGGTCGACCACAAAACAGTGGCGACGCCACGATCGAGATCTTCGCGAAGGTGACCGACACCACTGGATTGCAATACACCAAGAACGTGAAGCGAATCGTAACAGCCAATCCGATTCACACCGAGGTCATTCCCGAGAATTCGACGCTCACTCCCGGCGTCGCCAATCGCATCTATCTGTACACCAGTTACGCCGATGGTCACCCGGCGAAGACGAAAGTCGTCGTACACGGCATTTCGGAGGACATCGAAACGAATGAGCTGGGTGTAGCCACCTTTGACGTCACGCCTGGAACGGACCCGCTGCAATTGACGCTAAAAGCCAGCGACTCGGATGGTGCGACGGGTCGCAAACACGTGACACTTAGCGAAGGTAGACCGGAAGCGTTCGTTCTGCGGACGAACAAAGCGGTCTTCAACGGCGGCGACACCATCTCGATCGGTTGTCTCGGCAGTGGCGTTGAACCTGTCTTCGTCGACCTCGTCAAAGAAGACCAATCGCTCGTCACCCTAGTCGTGGAAATGGCCGACGGTCAAGGGAACCACAAAATCGAATTGCCGCCCGAGGTATTCGGTCCAATTCACGTCGTTGCTCATCGATTTGACCACGAGGGTCTGGCCATCCAAAAGTCGCGAGCGATCTTTGTTCGTCAACCAAATGAACTACAAATCAAAGCCTCCCTGGATCGAGACGAATACCGTCCCGGCGAGATGGCCAAAGTAAAGTTCACGGTCACTGACGACAAAGGGAAATCAGTGCCAAGTGCGATCAGTTTGTCGATCGTCAACGAAGCTGTCTTTTCAGTCATGGATCAGGCTGCTGGCATGGAAAAGGTCTTTTTCCTACTCGAGAACGAACTGTTGCAACCAGGTTACGCGATCTACAACTGGACGCCTGATTGGGCCGGCGATATTGGTGTCGAGGAACGAGAGATGTTCGAGCAAGCACTATTCTCTCGCACGTCGTCAGACCACGTAAACAATTATTCGCTGACGGCGACCAGCTTTCCCAGCAAGCAAACTCAAGTCACAAAGAAGCGTAACTCGGGACTAAAATTCGCTCAGCGAGCCTGGCTGTGGCTTGGAGGTATTTGGGTGGCCGTCGCCATTGGTACCTTCGCTGTCGCACAACCGAAGTGGTTTATCATTCTCTTCGGCGGTGGATTTGCGTTGCTGCTAATAGCCGTTCCCGTGGCGTTCCTGCTGCTAGTCGCCGCAGTCGGCCCCAAGGCGGCTTTCGATGAAGCTGAAAATAAGGCATTCGCCCAACCTCAGGGAGAGGCCGGTGGTTTTCCCGATCCAATGGCCACACCCGCCGAAGAGATGCCCGGAGAAGGGTTCGGCGGAGCTCCTGTTACGTTGCCTTCCATTCGTAAACAATTTCCCGAAACGTTGCTTTGGAACCCCGAACTCATCACCGACGAAAATGGCGTCGCCACTTTGGAAGTGCCACTGGCCGATTCAATAACGACTTGGCGTGTGACTTCCAGCGCCATCTCCGCGACAGGACAACTTGGCGCCGAACAACATCCGATTCGTGTTTTCCAACCCTTTTTCGTTGATCTCAACACGCCCTATGCCCTAACTCGATTAGACGAAGTCGCAATTCCAGTCGTTGTTTACAACTACTTGGATGAAGCCCAAACGGTGCAAATCAAAATGGACGAGTCCGATTGGTTTGAGTGGATGGAAGAAAACGGCGGCAAACCGGAATTGACCGTCGAGCTAAAGCCGAACGAAGTTCGCTCCGTGTCTTTCCCCGTCCGCATACTCAAGGCAGGCAAACATTCCTTTACCGTCACGGCGCTCGCAGGCGAAAACAGCGACGCCATCCAAAGACCGATCACTATCCTGCCCGGCGGCGAAAAGGTCGAGTACCTTTCTAGCGGTACACTGCTTCCCAGCGTGACCGAAAAATTGAATGTCCCCGTCGATGCAATCGAAAACAGCATCACTGCCTATGTGAAAATCTACCCTTCGACGTTCAGCGAATTGGTTGAAGGGCTGGATAACATTTTTCAGATGCCGGGCGGTTGCTTTGAGCAAACGTCGTCCACGACCTACCCAAATGTACTTGCTTTAGATTACCTGCGGCGAAATAAGAAATCCGTGCCAGAGATCGAAGCGAAAGCGCGACAGTACATTCACGTCGGATACCAAAAACTAGTCAGTTTTGAAGTGAGTGGCGGTGGATTCGATTGGTTTGGCAATCCCCCGGCAAATGTTACGCTAACCGCGTATGGCCTGATGGAATTTGAAGACGTGGCCAAAGTTTACGACGTGGATCCCGATCTCATCCACCGAACACGCCTATGGCTCCTCAGCAAACGTCAAGCTGACGGATCCTGGAAACCAATCGAACGCGGAATTGACGATGGCTTGCTAAGCAGCGTCGAGCGAGGTTCCAATACTAATCTCGCGCTCACGGCCTACGTCGCCTGGGCAGTTTTCTACAACGGAGCTGCCAGCAAAGAAGCGGCTCCGACGCTTGACTATCTACTATCCCATCCGGCGTCGAGCATCGATGATCCCTACTTATTGGCTACAATCGCAAATGCGATTGCGAACATCGACCCAGAGCATGCCGAGTTGTCTTCGTACCTCGAACGACTCATTGAATTGAGAAAGTTAAGCGAAGATGGCAAAGTGACTTGGTGGGAACAAACGGAACAGGATCAAACTTTGTTTTATGGAAACGGGCTCAGTGGCAATATCGAAACCACGGCACTGGTCGCTCAAGCCCTGATCCGAAGTGGTCAACATAGCGGTGTCACCAAAGCTGCACTAACTTGGCTCGTCCAGCAAAAGGATGCCCGCGGCACATGGCACAGCACCCAAGCGACGGTCCTCTCGCTACAAGCACTTATCCAAGCTACAGAAGGGCTGAAGGATGGTGATAAGGAGCGGACAATCGAGGTTCGCTTAGACGGCGAGATCGTTCGCGAACTCAGGATATCCGCGAACCAAGCCGATGTCGTCCAACTCATTTCTCTAACCGCTAAGATGACCGGCGGCGAACACGAAGTTACGATCTCCGAACCAAGCGAGACCAACTCCAATTTCCAGCTAGTGTTCGATTATCATCTTCCCAGTGACATGCTGC
>JBLHLE010000470.1:0-6161 GCA_047620805.1 Pirellulaceae bacterium | reverse complement strand
CCTCGATGGCCGGCCCCGCGGTGAAGAACAAAGCCAACCGACTGCGATGGCACAAGGTCTCGTGGGTACGATGATTGCCCAGCTGCGCGACGCCGTGCGAGGAGCCGTTGAACGTCGAGTGGTTGTGCTACCGCACCTCGACTTGCTTACGACTAGCCAGGGCGGACTGACAGCTGAAGCCCGCGAAGTTATTCCGCTGCTCTACGAAAACCCGGAATTGATGTGGCTGGGATTCAAAGATCCCTCTTTCCCACTGCCCAAGGTAATTGAGAATCTGTTCCCCAAAAGATACAGTCTGCTGGGGATCCCTCGTCCTCGTCTACGACAACTTGTGACTCAACAGGAGTCGCGAAAATTTGGTCGGGAGTTTAATCCGTGGAATCTTTACAAATACGTTTCCGGTATGAACGCGGTGCGACTGCGAAGACTCCTGTCGACTTTGGAAGGTGAAGATTACCCCGCAGATCCGCGTCATGCATACCAGCAGATCCGACAAACGACCGCGGGTGGGAAGCTCGAAGTTCCGCAAGTTGATCTCGAAACCGAAGTCGGTGGCTATGCCAAAGTAAAGAAAAGGTTGCGGCAGGAGATTCTCGACGTCCTGGCATTCAAAGACGGCAAGACGAACCCCGACGAGATCACCAAGTTGGAAGGCTTGATTCCCCGCGGGATGATCTTCTGGGGACCTCCGGGTACCGGGAAAACATTGTTTGCCAAGGCGATGGCCACGGCCATCGGCGCCGCAATTACCGTCGTATCCGGTCCGGAACTAAAGAGTCGCTGGGTCGGTGAAAGCGAAGAAAACCTGCGGCAGATTTTCCATCGCGCCAGGCAATCAGCACCTGCCATTATTGTGTTCGACGAACTCGATTCGTTCGCGGCCGCTCGCGGTACTTACACTGGCTCCGGCGTGGAACACTCCATGGTCAACCAAATGCTGACCGAAATGGATGGCTTCAATTCCGACGAATTGGTCTTCGTCGTTGGCACAACAAACTTTGTCGAGATTCTCGATCCCGCCCTACTGCGACCGGGTCGGTTTGAGTTCCATTTACATATTCCCCATCCCGATGCCGACGACCGTCGCGAAATCATTAAGATCTACGATCAGAAAATGTCGCTGGAAATGACCGACGAAGCCGTCGAATTTACGGTCAAGCGGACCGGAGACTACGTAGAAGGCGCAACTGCCGGCACTCGGTATACGGGCGATCACATCAACGCCCTCTGCCGCGCTTTGGCGCGCAACCGATTGCGAACCGACAAGCAGGGCGCCACCGGACCCGACGATGTCGACCAGGCACTCACCGAATGGGTCGACCGCCCAGAGATGACACTTAGCGAGCAGAAGGTCGTCGCGATCCACGAGTCAGGACACGCGATTTGCTCCCTGTTTTGCCCCCATTCGCCACCGATCGACCGAATCTCGATTCGAGCGGATATGGCGGGAGCCCTTGGGTTTGTCCGGTACCAAGACCCTTCGCACAAATACGTCGTCACCCAAGGCTCCTTGCTCGACGACATATGCGTTTTGATGGGTGGACGCGAAGCGGAGCGACTTCTGCTGGACGATCTTTCGATCGGAGCGTCTGGAGATCTTTATCGCGCAACCGAGATCGCTCGAGCTCTCGTCGAAGAGTTTGGTTTGGGTGGTGACGAGGTTGGCATCGGCCAATGTCTCACCAAAGGTAGATCCGATCAGCAGCAACAGTACTCTCCTCAAACTCTCGAAGCCATCGATCGACGAGTTCGTGAGATACTTGAACAACAACGCGAAAGAGCCGCGAACATTTTAACGGAAAACAAAACACTCGTCGAAGCACTTCGCGACTTATTGCTCGACAAGAAAGTCATCGATGCAAAAACGCTTGGCGAACTGGTCAAGCCAGACAAGGACGCTGCCAAAAGTAAACGCGACAAGTCGAGTCCCGCAAAGGATGGGTCACCAAAATAAGTGCCGACTGCCATAGGTAACATCTGGAAAATCTGACAACGCACTACGAAACCAAAAGATTTCATTCTCGTCAACAGGCGAACGCGAAGGATACAAAATGGCTGAAATGACCATCCGACTTCGAATCGACCCCGAAACGGGCAAGAAGGACATCATCGTATCGCTCCGCAGCGATGAAGATTTGTTGCCCCATGAACACGAACAACAGCACAAGCAACTAGTCGAAAAACTGATCGAAGGAGGTTTGATTGGGGCAGGGGAAGTTGGCAACTTGATCGTTGAACGGGAAGAAGAAGAAAACATCTCGTCCATTCCAATAACTAGCGGAGAACAAGAGGAACGCCAGTCTCAGGCTGAAGGCAACTAACTGCAGTGCGAACCCTACGGGTGACTTTTCTGTCTTGTTGCCGTGCCAATGCACTGCTTGTTTTGCACGGCTTGTTTTGCACGGCTTGTTTTGCACGGCTTGTTTTGCACGGCTTGTTTTGCACGGCTTGTTTTGCACGGCTTGTTTTGATCCGCCCAGAGTTCCAAATCGCTTCTTGTCGGCGTCGTAACATTTTCATAGACAGTAAAACTTAACTCCCATGATCTTTCACTTTCCCAACCAGGAAGTACTCCACATCGCACTGACTTCGGGCTTGATCCCTGAAGGCGTACAGACTGCGCCTATTCGGAGTGCGGTCGACGGCGACGGCGGCATCTGGGTGGATACGAGTGAAACCGTCCCCCGCGGCGCGACAGCCGAGCTGAAAAAGCTGGGCGTGTCGGCGAGGCGTTCGGCTGCGGTTGTACTGAACCGGCGTCAATGTTGTTGGCAGCAGCTTTTCGGACTCGAAGAATCCGCATTGCCTGACTTAAGTGATAAATTGACCGTCATTTTTCAGGTTCAAGCGCGAGGCCAACTTGCCGAAGTCGTCAGCGAGATACTCCGTTTAGGAAACGATCGGCAAAGCTTTCGCTATTTGTCCGACGACGATGACAACGACACTGCCCTGCTGCGGGTGATCGGCGCACCGTATTACTCTCTTTTGCGGGCATTGGAGCCGAAGGCTGACGATACACTTCGCGCCTTCGTGGAACAACGCCCTCGAGTCTGGGTACAGCTGGGTTACCAGCATCCGCAGCTACAGCTAATAACTCCGCCTGCGGGAATGCTGTTGTTTATCCGCTCACCATTTGATTGGGAATTCATTCCGGAAGGAGCCTTCCGCGACGTCTATCAGATCCTCGACCTGCGACTGCCCGCGCCGAATGTGACTTGGCACGAGAGCGATCTCTTGGAAAAAATCGAGGTTCCGCTCAGCTTTGCTTACGCCAGCGCTGACGATAAGGCGACGCTTTGGGTACTGCGCGACGACGCGTTTGAACATGTCGAACGGTTGATTCGCGAGAAGCCGCAAGAACTGCTCGAACGATTCTCTTTCGCTGTGGGAGAATTCAACAACGAACTAACCGTCGTCTTGCGGGTTCGTCCCTCGAAACAACAACCACCGGTCATGGTCGTCAAAGGGGAGGCTTTCCGCGTCTATCAACAGATCCCCAACCTCTTTATCCCGGTATCGCGGCGGTTACATCCCACGCTGCAACGAAACGCAGTCACCGAGTTACTGGCCCGCGACCGCAACAAGATTACCTGGCTTTTCCCCGACGGCGAACGCGGCTTTATTCCCGAGTCGCTTCCAGACACAGCGTTTCACCCGTTGCGGGACTGGGTCACCTATACGTTGGACCGAGAGCGGCAGCATCTCGACGCCTGGATGGAATCCAACCGGTTCGAGTTTGAAACTTATGTATGCCATGAAGAGAAGAAGAAGAAACCCGCCAAGGCAGATCCTCCACTGAAACCGCAGACCCCACGCCAGAAAGCGTCTCAGCAGAAAACTGCCAAACTGGATTTGACGCCCGCAGCTGTGGAGTTGCTCAAAACGAAAGACGACTCGAAGTTCGAGCCGGAGCAATACCAGGCCGCGCCCCTCCGCGATGACCAGATTCGACAACAGTTGCACGAATTGGAGCAGCAATTCGACGCTTCCGATTCGACGTTGGATTCAGAAGAGCGACAGGACATGTGGCGCGAGATGGGACAATTGAATGCTCATCTCAAACACCGCCACGACACGACGATTTGTTGGTCCAGCGTCCTCTGGGAAGAGAAAACAATTTCTGTTTCGGATACGGATGCCTGGCTGAGTTGCGAGCGGGCGACGTCACCGCGAACCGACGCGAGTATCGAACAGTTAGGCTCGCTGCTGACTCGGAAGGACTCGCAGCCAATGGCGGCAAGTTTGGTCGTGTCACTGTTAGTCAATTCGGTTGTCAAGAACGAGAAAACTGAGTTACTATCGAGTCAATTGGATAAGATCACTCAATTCCTTCGCCAGCAGGAACGCTATTTACCGGTCCGAACGTCCTGGTTGGGATGGCATGCCATTTTCCAGTTGTCGGGCGGCGACGTGCTAGGATTGGCTCGAGCCCGCGACCGTTGCTTGGAACGTCTACACGTCCAGGGCTTGGCACCCGAATTTGATTTGGCAAGCTTCATGCGGACGGCGGGCGAGGACGACGGCGATCGCCATCGAAATGTCCGCGAGCACGTGCTCAAACTGCAACAGTTGGTAAGCAACTGGATTCGCGAGCCCGCGTTGGGCAAGAACCCGCAGACCAAAGCGTATTCGAATATGATCTTCGCTTTTGCTCTCGCGAAACTTGGGGAATCGAGTGAGGCAGAACGTCTCCTGAATTCGGCTCGAAAGGCTTTGCGAACTGATGACCCAGGTCACATGTGGATCCGGGATGCCTACGAGCAGCGCGTTAATCAGGTGTTGCAAGGCGAATCGCCGTCCGGCCCTTTCGATCCAATATTACAAATTGAATTGGAGGAAATGGAGCGAATCACAAAATACAAAGTGGATCGCTTGCGACAGCATTCTTCAATCCTGGAACCGCATGAACGTATAGATCCCTATCGGCGCTGGCACGGTCAATATGGCGACGAACTCGCCAAGCGACTCGCCGTGCTCTCGGATATCACCGAACTGCCGATATTGGCCGACGAACTTACGCAACTACTAGTGGAGCAACCTCAACGAGAGCTGACTGACCAGGTTCGCGTGTTGAGCGCGTATTTGGAGTTGTCGCCGCGACTGGGAGAGGCGTTCGCAGTCGAAGGCATCGTCGCGGTATTGCCATTGCTCAAGTCTTGTGACGATGTAGTAGTCAAAGCACAACTGCTAGAGCGGGCGCTGTACATTGCGGCCCACTTCGGACGCTCCGATTCGGTCTTTGCATTCGTTCAATCTTTCGAGGAGTCGCTACCGCAAATCGTTCACGAGTACTTAACGATCGAGTTCGTCCACGACCGGTCCCAAAAGGAAAAGGTCGACATGATTGAATCGTTGTTCAATCAGTCGTTCCGCGGCCTCAGGAAACTCGGCATGCGCGACGAAATTGGTCGGCTGTATGGCAAGGTTCACGACCTAGTCAAAAACCGCAAGAACCAGTCGCAAGGCGGTGGAAATACCAACAAGCCGGGGCTAGACAGCGCACGTCCAATGCGGCTATTGCTCTGCGTCGCCGCCGGCTGGTTCTACTTTGGAAATGACGATTTGGGCCTTGAGATAACAAAAGAAGTTCACGACCTGCTCTTTAAAGCAGAGCTGTCGCCTATCGAACAAAAGAATCTTGCTTGCGCCTATGTCACCGCCATTGGGCAGGCGCCCGCCGACGAGGCACTGGCCAGGATCGAGGAGCTGTTCAAGCCCAAGAAGAGCCTTAAGAAAATCGAGGATGGCATGACGACAATTTCTCATTTTTCGATCTCCCAGATCGACTTGATCGAGGCAACTGTGCTCGCCTTGGTTAGCGACGATTTTTCACTCAATGCCGAAACGAGACGCTGGCTTGACGAAGATGAATTCCTCGTGCGACGGAGAATCCACCACGATATGCTCGCCGCGATGAATGAATAGCCTGCGGTTCCAACGGAAATTCAGAACTAATACATAACGAAACAAGACATCGCCGCGGTCTTAATTTGGTCTACCTGATTTATTTTCAGGTACACCCATTGGGAACCGCGCACTTTGCTACGACCTAAGGATGATGTACGATGGCCAACGCGACCCCGATCGACAATCTTACGTTTGAAGAGCTGCAAGCGGAATCTCAAGAACTGCGGAAACGAATTAATCGATTTCGGACTTCC
>JBLHLE010000469.1:0-6162 GCA_047620805.1 Pirellulaceae bacterium | reverse complement strand
CTGACCCTTAACTAGAGTCAATTCGTCGTTCAAAACTTGCACATATTTTTGTGATTGCGCTAACTGGCTGTGCAATTCTCGATTATTGACATCCAATTCGCGGATCCGACGATTGATTTCTGCCGAGTTTTGCACGTAGGCCGAACCCAGTTGGGCATCCGCACCCGGAGGCAGTTGCCCTGGTCTCGCCGCTTGGCCGATTAACATCGGTGGCCGTTGCTGGCATCCAGCGGCTGTCAGTAGCGCTAATACAAACGCAACTTTCAGCAACACTTTCATATTTTCCTAGCTCCTTGCTAGCACGATCGTCTCCCGAAGATGGGGCGGAATAGTAGCAAGCGGCTGGCCTGGCTTCAATACCAATTCTTAGATCAGAAAGTTTTAGGTGCTTGAGAATCGTCTCGCGCAGAGGGCCGCGGAGGAGGAGGTAGAGTTGGCGGATCGAAAGCTCGCGGCCCCGTTATACACTTCGAGATTGTTGAATTCGAATCGGTGACCCCTTGTCTTGGTAAATCAGTGCTGTAGTGACAAGGTTGGGGCGCTGTTGGGGTATTCGCCGTAGAAGCGGCGGATGTGGTGCCGACGGTTGCTGCTTTCGACGTGTGGCTCCCAGCCCCATCGTTTGAGCAACCGATCCGAAATTCTCATATTGCTTGCTTCGCAGACAATGGCGTCGGTCTGTTTGATCCTGGCGACGTGGTCCAGAATCTGCAGGGATTTTCGAATCGTTTTGAGACTCGTTGCTTGCGATGAAACGATGTATTTCAGTGCCAAGTAAGCTGGGCTCACGATCGGTTGGTTGACATACAATAGACAACGGTCTCGGTTGTTGCCGCTGCGAACGCCACCGTCCCACCACGCTTCCGCGACGGAAATAATTTTGGGCCACGGTCGGAAATGGATGCCGACGAACTCCCCGCTCCGAATTTCAATCACTCCATAGCGTCGCCGCCGAATTACGTCTTCGTGTTCGCCAGTTAGGCTATCGACAGTTTCGAATAATGGGCTCATGACGGATTTCCTTGCGATCGCTTATTCCGTCACAAGAGTAGCACGTAATTCGACCTGTCGGCCGCATCCTCTGAAGCCGATCGAGTTCCGATCAGTCGGGGTACAGCCAGGACTCGAATAATCGCCACAACGAGAGCATTCCACCCATCGCCAGCAGGCTGCAGGCAAGCATTTTGGGGATGTACCAACCCAGTACATAAAAGTCTTTGGCCCAGTTATCCCACACTCCAGGCCAACGGCAGATAATAAACAACGTGCCTAAGCAGAGGTAGGGGCCGAATGCGATCTCCCGTTTTCCCGTCAATAGCCACTGCATAAGACTGATGAACACCGCCGAAAATGGAGCCATAAAGAAGATCAGAATGGACGATTGCCAGCCGAGGTAAACGCCGATCATCGCCATTAAGGTGACGTCGCCGAACCCCATCGCTTCTTTACGCAACGCGACCCAACCGATAATCCGTACGGCCCAGATCAATCCGCCGGCAAACGCCATGCCGACCAGTCCCGTCAGCAATCCTTCCCAGTGAACAGTGTTTCGAAGAAAATACCAGGCGCCGCCGATTGCTGCACAGCCGACAACTGCCATCAGCATCCACGGTTTGCCGTAGCGATACGAACTGGCCAGTAGATACTGAACCGCTTTCCAAGGGCCGCGCTTCAGCGTGACCGTCTTGGGCATAATCGCCAGGCACCAGCCCGCGAAGCACATGCAGCCGATCGCCAAGCCGAACTGCTGCGAGAGCGAATCCGGCCAAGGTCGTTTGGGGGAATTTATGATTACCCACTCAGCAACTCCCGCGATCGTCTCCAGTGGACGAACGGCCGGAAAAGCGGAAACCAATATTAAGCCGATCAGCGTTCCTGGAACAGTGATCGCATCGGGAATCGTTTTCTCATCGAAGTCGATAAAAGTGGCGACCATCATCAGCGAGATCAGCAACACGTGTACGAGATATTGCGCTTCGAGAATGTCGGGAGTAACCTTGGTAGATACAGACAGCTGTCCATCCATCTCGCAAACGTAGAGGTAGGCCAAGCCAACTGCCATACCAAGTTCGATCAAAAGTGGTCGCAACCAGAAGCCGTCGCCGTGCTCTTTCGACTCGCGTTGAAGTCGGAACCAGCCGATAATCGGGATACGGTCCAACCAGCTTCGTACGGAAAGTCCCTCGGGAGTTGCCGACCATGGACTGATTAGGCTTTGTTCGATCGCCAGTCGATAGATACCTCTATTTACTTGCCCACCAATAATCGCACCCACCACAAAGGTGATGACGATATCCAAAGGTGAAGGTAGCAGGGAGAGAAACATAAACCAGCGCTGGATTGATTAGTTGGGTAGTCAGTCGACTAATAAGGATACAATCTCGTTGGCGATTTGCGGAGGCGTCTTTGCATCTGTTGCCACCTCCCAATCCGCGCATTCCCGATAAAGCGGCTGGCGTTTCTTCATCAAATCCTCAATCTCGGCATAATCGCTGAGACCAGATAGTTGCGGTCGCCGCGCTCCGGTCGTGGAGTCCCCCGTAACTCGTTTGTACACCGAATCGACCGACGCTTGCAACCAAACGACGCCGCCGGCGGCTTTAGCCATGGCTTGTCGATTGGCTTCTCTCAGAATCGCGCCCCCACCCATGGCAATGACGATTGCGTCTCGCTCGACAAGATCGGCGACGACTTGTTGTTCCAAATCGCGAAAGGCCGCTTCGCCGTCCTGAGCGAATATTTCTTTGATTGTGCAGCCAGCGCGAGATTCAATTTCGTCGTCCGCGTCAATCCACGACAGTCCCAACGACTCGGCAACGAGCAGTGCAACGGTCGATTTTCCGGTACCGCGATACCCAATCAGAATTACTTGCATCTCGCGTCTGGCCGTAAGTTTGGGCGATCTTTAGGGAAGTTGAACGGTTTAGAACTTTGCCGGACCAATTGCACGTTTCACTTCGTTCCGCATCAGTTCGGAGGGAGCCTCTGATTCGGTAAACAGCTTGAATTGCAGGGCTGCCTGCCCGACAAACATGTCGACTCCGGTGATCACCGTGCAGTTTTGCTGGCGAGCTTCTTTGATCAGCAGGGTTTGCTCCGGGTTGTAGACGGTGTCGAAGACAACCATCTTGGGCCGCAGGTAACGTCGATCGAATGGACTTTCGTCGACGTTGGGGTGCATGCCCACCGGTGTCCCGTTGACGAGGATTTCGGGTTTGATTTGAGTTCGAATCGACCAATCCACCGCGCGGCAGTCTAGCGACTGGGCCAGCAAACGCGCTCGTTCCAATGTTCGCGAGGTGATGACGACATCGGCACCGCGTCGTTTCAAGCCAAAGGCAATCGCCTTGGCGACGCCACCTGCCCCCAATACCATTGCGACTTTACCGGCCAGCGGCGTTTCGTTTTCTTTGACTTCCGTCGCTTTGTCGATGCTATCCATCGAGGCCCGGTAATCGGTATTGAAGCCAAGGACCTCATTGTCGTTGAATACAACCGTATTAGCCGCTCCGATTCCGCGGACGGCACCGTCGACTTTCGTGAGAAACCTCAACACTTCTTCCTTGTGAGGAATCGTGACGCTCAGTCCCTTGATGCCTAGCTGCTGGCAGTCTTGCATGAAAATTGCCAAGTCTTCGCGCGGAACCCGAAACGGAACGTAAACTCGGTTCATCCCCATGTGGGAGAACGAGGCGTTGTGAATTAGCGGACTGAGACTGTGCCCGATGGGGTCGGCGATTACACCATAAACGTCGGTATCCGCGTTGATTCGAGTGTAATGGTAGATGTCGCGCATCTGGCCGTAGCTCAATTGACCAGGAGCTAACGCCCGCTCCTGATGGAAGGTAGCGTACGTGAACGGGGCTCCGTACTTCCCAGCGAGAATTCTCGATGGCGTGCCGATATCGCCCATGCAAATTCCGATCGTCGGGATATCGGCGTTCTTAATAAGCTTGAGCATCCGCAGCGTATCGTGGGGATGGTGAGCCATCGTGGCCAGTTTCACGATATCGGCGTCTTTGGACGCGAGTCGAGCGTGAATTTCTTCCAGGTTTTCAGGCGTTTCGCGGAAGTTGTGTAGACTGACGATTCGTTTTGTCTTGCCGAATCGAGGAATCTCGTTTGCAATGTCCTCTTCCAGGTCGACGTATTCCACGCCGTCCGCGATCGCCGAGCGGAGCAGCATCTGTCGAGCAGGTTCGTTTCCAACCCAACGACCGCCGTCTTGCTCGCGGCGGACGGTGATAATAATAGGACAGGGACGTTCGTTGACAAGTCGCTTTAGATTGACGTCGCGGGTGAGATAATCGAGTCGCAGTTCAACGAGTTGAGCACCTTGTTCGACCAAGTGCTTGTGCTCGGCCATCATATGCTTGTGGCGGCCGCGGCCAATACTAACACAAATCATTTTCGTTTCTCTATCGCCTGGAGAAGGTAGCTTATGGTTTGGGGAACTCAAGTCTCGGCGCGAATGCTGTCGAGTTGTGTGTGGCCCCTACTGGAATCAAGTACTCGGGTATTCAACTAGTTTACGTTCGCTGGAATTTCCGGTCCAATTCTTCACGCGTAAAAATGAGCGCAGTTGGGCGGCCGTGCGGGCAATGGTGAGCATCCTGGCAGAGGTCGCGTTGCAGAAGCAGGGAATCCACTTCTTCAGGCGACAAGCGATCACCAGCCTTTACCGCCGCTTTACAGGACATCATGTGGAGTATTTCGTCCACCAGATCTCGACGATCCGGCTTCTTCCCGCCGGACATTAGCTGATCCGCAATTTGTCGCATCATTTCCGCTGGGGCGAATCGAGAGAGCATCGCCGGATAGGTGTTTACCGAAATCGTGTCGTCGCCGAAAGATTCTACTTCGATACCCAGCTCTTCCAGAAGTTCCTTGCTCTCCAGAATTGCAGACGCTTCCTCGGGAGTCAGCATGACAGGTTCGGGGACGAGAAACCGCTGAGTTTCCAAGACGCCCGCCAAATTTTTTTCCCTCAGTTGTTCGTATAGAATCCGTTCGTGCAGCGCGTGTTGATCGATGACGACCATGCCGTCCTCGTTTTCTGTGATCAGGTATCGGTTCTGTATTTGCAGGCCGTGCTTGCCGATGGCCGGGCCGTTGGGAGCAGGCGGGGCAGGGGAGTGGTCCCCGTACTCGTCCGTAGTGGAGGACGACGGCTGCGTTGTGTTCGATTGTCCACCCGCGTACGAGTTCGATTGTCCACCGGCGTACGAGGTGGTACCGGAATCGAACGAACGGAACGGCGGCGCGGGTCCCCTGGTCGACTGGTAGTTCATGTCGAGTTGGCCTTGCGTGCCTGAAGTTGAAGGTGCCAAGGCGTAGTTACCAGAGGACTGATCGGGGTTGCCGGTGCTGGTGTTTTGTGTGGCCCCTCTAGCCCATTGCATTAACTCGTCTTCGTGCCGCTGTTCGGCAAGCGGACTGGCGGCTGCACCGGCTCGAGCAGCATCGATTTGCGATGGTGACGGTTGCACTCGCGCCGTCAGGTCCGTGGTCAAGAATTCGTTTCGTAAAGTTCCCAGAATCTGACTATAAAGTTTTCCACCGTCTTGAAAGCGAACTTCCAGTTTCGTTGGGTGTACGTTGACGTCTACGGTATCTGCAGGGACTTCGAGTCGGAGGAATGCGACTGGGTAGCGACCGGTCAATAACAAGCCGCGATAGGCTTCACTCAAGGCATGCTGTAAAGCTCGATCGCGAATGTGTCGTCCGTTCAAGAAGAGATACTGCATGCGGTTGTTGGCGCGGCTGACCGTGGGATCGGCAACGTAACCGCTCATGTTGCAGTTTTCATCTCCGCTGCGGACTTCGATTAAGGCCTGGGCAATTTCTTCGCCGAAGAAGGCGGAAATTCGTTCCTGCCAATCGTTCACCGGCGGCAGGTCGTGGATCACACGATCGTTGTGCCGCAGCGTGAAGTGAATGTTCTGGTGAACGAGTGCAATGCGCGTGAACGCTTCAGTCACATGCCCCATCTCCGTCTGCGACGTTCGCAAGAACTTGCGACGAACGGGCGTGTTGTAGAACAGCTGTCGGATTTCGATCGTCGTTCCAATGGGACAGCCAGCGGGCGCGATTTCGCCGCGTTTGCCACCGACGACTTCGAGTTCCGCACCGGCATCGCTTTCGGCGGTTCGGCTGCGGAGC
>JBLHLE010000468.1:0-6166 GCA_047620805.1 Pirellulaceae bacterium | reverse complement strand
AACGAGTTGCTTGGGAAAACGAACAGGACTCGGTAATTCAACGTCCCGACGGAACATTCATCTACCATCTCGCTTCGGTCGTTGACGATAACGCCTTCAAGATCACCCACGTCATTCGCGCGATCGAACATCTGTCGAACACACCACGTCAGATTTTCATCGCCCAGGGCTTGGGATACGATCTTCCCGAGTACGCGCACCTACCGTTCGTGGCCGCACCGAACAGCAAAGTGAAGCTCAGCAAACGCAAGCTGAAAGATTACCTCAAGTATCAAGAATTCGCGGCGTTATGCGAGCGCGGCAAACGCGTTGCGACGGCAATGGGTATGGACGTCGAAAGCGAGGATGCTCTAGACACATTTAATCCTGTCATCGTCGATTTCTATCGCGACGTTGGCTTTCTTCCCGATGGTGTCATCAACTACTTGATGCTGCTGGGCTGGTCGCTCGACGATTCGACAGAAGATTTCACGCGCGACGAAATGATTCAGCACTTTGGCTTCGAGCGAGTGAATAAGGCTCCCGCAGCGTTCGATGTCAATAAGCTCATGGCTTTCCAATCGCGTCACATGCAAGCTCTACCGCTGAAGCAAAAGACGGCCATGATCGTGCCGTTTCTACAGCGCATGGGACTAGTGGAGACGCCGCCTTCCTGTGATACCGGTCCGCGGGTCAACGCCATTGTCGAAGCTGCGGCACACCGCATCGAAATCGCTGGTGACATCCTCGAATACGCCGACTTTTTCACCGAAGACGATGCTTTAAAATTCGATGAGAATGCCGTCGACAAACATCTCAGAAAACTACCGGATCCGAAAACTTTGCTACGAGAGATCCGGTCGATTTTGGCCGCTTCCGACCCGTTTGATAACGAGACTCTCAGTCCCCTATTGGATCGGCATGTCGAAGCGGGCGGACATCATAAGCGGAAGACGATGCAAGCCATCCGTGTCGCAGTGACAGGCAAGGACAAAGGGTTTGGAACTTACGAGACGTTAACATTGCTTGGCAAAGAACATTGCCTAGCTCGTATCGATCGGTGCCTTGAAATTTTGTAACTACAACCAATCTTGACGGATCCGCAGCAGCACTGGATTTCGCTTGGCCAGCACGGCCCATAAAAAAGGATTGCATCACAATGAGTGACGACAAGAAAAACGCCGCCGATAACGCACCTGACGATGACTCTGTTGTCGAAAAGTCTCACTTCATCCAAAACATCGTCAACGAGCACAATGAGAACGGCAAGTTCGACGGACGCGTGCACACGCGGTTTCCGCCCGAACCCAATGGTTACTTGCATATTGGTCATGCCAAGTCGATTTGCTTGAACTTCGGACTTGCGGCTCAATACGGAGGCAAATGCAACCTCCGCTTCGATGACACCAATCCGACGAAAGAAAACGATGAGTTCGTGGAGTCGATCAAGGACGACGTTCGCTGGCTGGGGTTCGATTGGGAGGACAGGCTTTACTTCGCTTCGTCCTATTTCGATCAACTCTACGATTGGGCCGAACAACTGATCCAAGACGGGAAGGCGTACGTCTGCGATTTGACTTCTGAAGCAATGCGGGAGCACCGCGGAAGTCTGAAAGAACCAGGCAAGAATAGTCCTTTCCGCGATCGCCCACCGGAAGAGAACGTCGATCTGTTCCGGCGGATGCGAGACGGTGAATTCCCCGATGGCTCGAAAACACTGCGAGCAAAAATCGACATGAAATCGCCCAACCTCAACATGCGAGATCCGGTCATGTACCGGATCTTGCGCGCTCACCACCATCGCACGGGCGACAAGTGGTGCATCTACCCCATGTACGACTACACCCACGGTCAGTCCGACTCGCTGGAACAGATCACCCACTCGATCTGTACACTTGAGTTCGAGAATCACCGCCCGTTGTACGAATGGTTTATTGAGAATATCGGGATCTATTCTCCGCAACAAATCGAATTTGCGCGTTTGAATCTGACTTACGCGGTGATGAGCAAACGGAAGCTATTGAAGCTTGTCGAGGACAATCATGTGTCGGGCTGGGACGATCCTCGGATGCTGACGATTTCCGGTCTTCGCCGTCGAGGCTACACGCCAGCGTCAATGCGGAAGTTCTGCGAAACGATTGGGATCGCCAAATTCAACAGCACAATCGATATGGTCGTGTTGGAAAACAGTATCCGCGAAGACCTCAATAAGATTGCGCCGCGAGTCATGGGCGTGCTCAACCCATTGAAAGTCGTGATCACCAACTATCCCGAAGGGGAGTCGGAGTTGCTGGAGGCGGTCAACAATCCCGAAGACCCCACAGCTGGAACGCGCCAGGTGCCATTTTCTCGCGAGTTATACATTGAGCAGGAAGACTTCATGGAAGACCCACCGAAGAAGTTCTTCCGGCTATCGCCTGGCAAAGAAGTTCGCATGCGTTACGCGTACTTCATGACCTGCAACGAAGTGATCAAAGACGACGACGGTAACATTGTCGAACTTCGTTGCTCTTACGACCCCGCAACAAAGGGTGGCTCCGCGCCCGATGGTCGAAAAGTTAAAGCGACCCTGCACTGGGTTTCAGCAGAACACGCTTTGCCTGTCGAAGTTCGCCTGTACGATCACTTGTTCAACAAGCCCAATCCCGATGAAGCGGAGGAAGGGCAAGACTTCCTCTCCAACCTCAATCCCAATTCCTTAATTGCGCGTCCCAAGTGCTACCTCGAACCATCAATTACGGGGTGCCAACCTGGCGACACGTATCAGTTCGAGCGGCTGGGCTACTTCTGCGTGGACAAAGATTCCACCGACGACAAGATTGTGATCAACCGTACGGTTACCCTTCGCGACGACTGGGCGAAGATCCAAAAAGGCGGGGGGCGAAAGTGAGGTCGTTGCGTAGCACTGCCAAATACTCACAGCTTCCGGGCAACGATGGAAGTAGGGAAACCGATGATGGAAGTAGGGAAAGGATCATTGTCGGCCGCGACGATGACCGTTCAGTCGCGGTTTACGATTTTTTTCCATTTTTTCTTTGCCGAGAGTTGAATCGTAACCTATTTCTTTAACGTGGCCGAAACATCTGCCACAACGAAACACTCTCTTATCTGATCTTCTTATCACTTTTGTTATCGCGTCACTCCAAGGGCAAACCGGTCGCGAGATCGGGACGCAAAGCCATGGGTCTCATCTGAGATTGCCAGGTTGCCCAGCTCAGCCGCTACACCTGTCTGGATTGGAGTATCACAATGTCCGTTTTGTCTATTACTGCGCTCACACGCATGTTTTCGCCCGACTCGACTGCCGAGTCTGTGGAAGCGGCCGAGCAAAGTTCTGAATCAATGGATTCTTCATCCAATGCGCCGACGTTAACGACAGCCACGCCAGGTCCGCCCGTTGCGGGTTCAATCGAACTAGCTCTTGGTTTGGGGGCGTGATGGAACAGTTGGAGCACGAATTGCGAGTCGCTGTGACTTGTGGATACTCCGAAAACTAAACGATCAAATGGGTGCGGCTGAGCGATGCTCGGCTGCGCTCGACGAACTAGGTGCATCTCTCACTGGACCCGCAGTTGCCGCTGCGGGCCCAGTGGGAACTAGATTACAAATCCGCATGAGGTACCGTATTCCTTTCGATGGCTTTGCGGCGACCGGCTTAAATTGGGGCAAGTCGGTCGTCGCCTTTTCATCGCGAGCAGCAATTCCTTTCGATGGCGAGCAACGGTCGGCTTAATTGGGGCAAGTCGACCGTTGCTGCTTTTCTTGGCGACGCTTTGGACTGCGGCTTCGCACTACGACTTGCTACTTTCGAAAATCGTAACAGGCAACACGGTCTTTGAGACGGAAGTAAACGCGGCCATCAACGATCGCGGGCGTGGAGCAGGGCAGGGGGCCACTGTTGCCAAATTGGTTGCGCCACAGCTTCTCAGCTTGCTTCTGGCCTTCGGCCGTTTTTTCCAGTTCATCGATGCCCAGGATTTTGCGAAAATCCTCTTCCTCGGCGATCGTCCCTTCGCCATCAATCTTGGCATTCATCAACTGTTTGTAATCACTCGAATCGGCGGCGAAGCAAAGAACACCATCGAATGCGTAAATGACCTTATTATCAGCGGCGACGAGTGACGTATAGCGAGGATTGCTGATGTCGAGTGTAGCTGTCCACATAGCTTTCCCCGTCGTCAAACCGACACAGGCCAAACGTCGCTCACCTTGTACATACACCGCATCGCCGACCACGACAGGGCTAGACCCCGAATCGGCGGCCCCCTGAAACGTCCACAAGTGCTCGGCCTCGGCAGCCGACATTTTGAAACAACGCAGCCCCTTTTTGCGACTGCTGCCATAGGTGATCAGCAGATCACCAACGACGACCGGGGTCGACTTCTGGGCTTCCGACTCCGCTCGCCAGATTTCTTTTCCCGAGCGCGGCTCGAGACAAATCGTATCTCCGTTCCCGTTGGCGATGAAGTAGTTTTTGCCTTGGTGGGACCAGACCACGGGACTTGTGTGGTCGCCTTTCGTTTGCCGTTCATCTCCTGCCCAGAGGATCTCGCCCGTATTAACGTCCAACCCATACAAAGAACCGCACATCACACATGCCACGTTGTCGACGACAGCGAATGACGATTGCCAAAACTGATCCCTGAATTCGCCAGGCAACTTGGTGGACCAAATCTCGTTTCCATTCTTCGCGCTGAGGCACTTCGCCGTTCGCCCCGCTGCCAATACTATTAGTTTTCCGTCAATAACTATCGGACTCCCCGAATGTGGGAATCGCGTGTAGACGCTGACGTTCTCAGCGGTCCACTTCGTTAAGCCAGTGGCAGCGTCCAAACAGTAAGTTACTTCAAAGTATTTGTAGGCATTGCTGCGAGCTTCTTGCTCATCGCGGCGGTTCTTCTCATACTCCTCGTATTCCTCGTCTGTCATCCCGGTTCGTTTTTCCGGTGCCAAATAGGGATACTTAGGACGTCCTTCTGGCGCTTGGCCGACTAACTTCTTGCCATGTGTAAACAGATAAACACACCCATCGGCAACAATTGGACTCGCCCACCCGCCCGCTCGCGCCGAGGGAATCACGTCGGCGGACAGCCACAAAGGCTTCAGTCCCGTCGCTGGCAGTTTCTCAATCAAACTAGGACTGGCCGGTGCAACACCATCGCGGTTGGGACCTCTCCATTGATTCCAATCGGCCGCACGACTCGAGTCAGCAATCAACAAAGAGCCCGCTACGGCGAACAAGCAAAACATACGCAGACAGGCCATAAGTCAAACCTCAGGGGGGATGCGGGGTAGGGGATTTGTGTGTGAGATTCCATTGTACGGCCCAAACTGGGCGTCTGGCTACCAATGTTTGTCGCGAAGTTATTTAGACCATTCTCAACAACGAGACCGCGACGCCCTTAGTTCAGCTAGTGCGATGGCGACCAACACGATGAGCAACACTACCGCGATGAGAATCGCTTGCAGTCCAGAAACCCAGCGGAGGACGACTCCCGCAGCGCCGCAGATCGTCGATGCTACACAAATAACACACACTGCTCGCGAACGACTAAGGCCCAACTGCACAAGTCGATGCGAAAAATGTTGGTTATCGCCTTCGAACGGGCTGCGACCCTGATACAACCGAACAACGATCACACTACACAAATCGTAGAGCGGAATCGCCATGATACAGATAGGCGTCAGAACCGCATGAGTGGGAAGCGCGTCGTAATTCGCATAGGTCCCCTGCAACGTCCCAATCGCTAGGCAGAATCCAACAAAGTAACTGCCAGCGTCGCCCATAAACAACTTCGCGGGCGGGGCATTGTGAACGAGAAATCCAAGCACCGCTCCAGCCAAAACCAAACAGAAACCGCCGACAAAAATCTGCGGCCCTGTCGATTCGGCGTACGGTGGCGTCAACATGGTAACTGCCAATACCACTGCCGCCGTCGTCGCCACGCCACCGGACAATCCGTCCATATTGTCGAGCATATTAAATGCGTTGATGAGCGTCACAATCCAAAGCGCGGTGAGCAACGTCGTCAGGCCAGGGTAGGGGATAAAGGCGGTCAGCTGCCAGCCTTCCAGATAGATACACGTTACGGCGACCACCAACTGTACGACGAGGCGAATTCTCCAATTCACTCCACGAAGGTCATCGACCAAACCCAAGGCCATGAGCACCAAACCTGCACCCAAG
>JBLHLE010000467.1:0-6170 GCA_047620805.1 Pirellulaceae bacterium | reverse complement strand
GATCGGCCAATGGCAGAGAACCAGCCGCGCTCCAGCGCCCGACAGTCGCCTGGCCATGCACCCCGACTTTGACGAAGTGTTGACGGAGCCTGGCTTCGGCGGTCGCGTCCGCAACAAGGACCTGGACCAACAGTGTTTCGGATTTGGCGAGCGTTTCCGCCAGCAGGCCGTCGGTCGCGCCAACCTGGACGACCAGGCCATGCTTCATTCCGACCGCCTGCAACAGTTCGTCGGCCGAAGGCTCCGCCGCTGCACAGGGAAAGGCAGCGAGTAGCAGAGTCGTCACCGCGATGAACTTCGACCAAGACCAGCGGACATGCAAAGGCGGGAATCGTTTCATGGGTGCTTCCGTGGTTAGTGGTTGAATCGGAACTCGCTGCT
The DNA here is from genome assembly GCA_047620805.1 of Pirellulaceae bacterium. Classification (GTDB taxonomy): domain Bacteria; phylum Planctomycetota; class Planctomycetia; order Pirellulales; family Pirellulaceae; genus JBLHLE01. Next base: position 5,789 of record JBLHLE010000467.1, on the reverse strand, counting down.
GCACAACAACGCCCACACGACTTCGCGGCATTTCGATCCGCGCTGCTGAGCGTCAGCTGAGAAAAAGTCGACCACGCGGGTTAGCTCGACGCTGGTTGGCGGGCGTGAAAGTACCGTCAGAAATGCGTCGCGGACGGCCTCGGCGTTGTCCGTTTGTTTCACCATTCGTTCGACCAGGTTGCCTTGCGACGGGTTCAACTGTTTCTGCATGAGGTTGTTGTAGGACAGAAACAGCGCCTGGCCGGCGCTGGCCTCGAAACTCTCGCCGCCGGTGCGAAAACGCGCGGCGAATTCTTGAACGTCGCGCTCGCGCCAATACAACGCGCGAGCGATGGCCGGAGTCACGTTGTCGATCTTGTGGTTTTTCTTTTCGCGCTCGAATTTCGCTCGCAGCGAGTCGAAGTGGCCCGTGGCGATGCCGATACTTGTGGTGAGTTGATCGGGTGTCAGTGGCTTCATGATGGCGGTGGCGTAATCGCTTTCCTTGGGTCGCTCGCCGCCCGTCGTCCAGCGGGTGCTACGCAGGTACACGTCGCTGTGCAGAATGCCATTCATCAGCCGCCGTAAATTGAAACCGTTTCCGGCGAAATCATTCGCTAATCGTGCGAGCAGCTCTGGGTGTGATGCAGGATTCGCTTCGTGCATCTGATCGACCGGCTCGACAAGCCCGCGGCCCAGCAGTTGTTTCCACATTCGATTGACAATCGCCCGTTTGAAAAACGGGGAATCGGCGGTAAAGGCGTAATCGGCCAAGATCGCGCGACGGCTGAAGAATGGCGTTTCCGGCAGGCCGCCAGCGGCTTTCGTGTACCACTTGCTGCGATCTTCCGGTGGCTGCGGTTCGTCGAACACGCGGCTGTCGAGAAACATCAGTTTGGCCGTTTTCTCTTCCTGCTCGCTGTTGACGAATTTGACTTCGCCCTCGGCCCGTTCCTTGATGATGGGCGTGTTTTCGATGCGAGCTTCCTGCGTGCGGCCCAGAAACGCCGCCAGCCCGTAATAATGGTCCTGCTTCCACTGATCGACGAACGGATGGTCGTGGCATTTCGCGCATTGCAGCTGGACGCCGAAGAACACACTGGCCACGCCGCTGGTCATCCTGTCGATCTTGGCCGCGTTGTCGCCGCCGCGTACCCGCACAGCCAGGAAATAGGCCGCCCGCCGTTCGTTCTCGTCCTTCAAATCCGGCGCCAGCATTTCGTGAGCGAGCCGGTTCCACGGCTTGTTCGTCTTCAGCGCGTCTTCGAGGTAATCCAAAAAACCATCGCGACCGAAGTCGCGTTCCCGAATGTTTCCGTTGAACCATTCGTCGAAGACCGAGCGCCAGGAGGCGGGCATTTCCTCGTGAGCGAGAAGCTGGTCGATCAGCCGATGGTGCTTGTCGGCGGAAGTGTCGTCGAGATATCGAGTTGCCTCGGCGGCCGTCGGAATGCGGCCGAGCACGTCCAGGTAGATCCGCCGCAGCAATTCCGCATCGTCGGCTCGCGGCGAAGGCGCGATGTCTTTGGCGTGCAGCGCCGAAACGATTTCGTCGTCAATGATCTTGCTAACCGGGTCGGAGGCAAATGACGAATGACCACTGACTGCTGTCAGAAGAAAGACGATCGCCGCAACCAATAAATCGGATTTCGTGCTTGATCTGCTACGCGACATCATAGATCTCCACCGTTCCATCCGCCTTGCCCAGCGCCAGTTGTTTGCCATCGTGCGAGAATCGCAAACCGAGTGACCAATCGCCGCGTTTGATGCTGGTCAACAGCTTGCCCGAGATTGTACCAGGCGTTTTGCTGCGGCCGTCTTTGTCCTTTTCAGGCGGAGCAAACTTTTGCACATCGCATGCCCAGACTTTCGTTTCGTTGTCACCCCCAGCCAGCAGTTGAGCCCCCGGATGAAAGGCTACGTCCATCCGCAGCCGTTCGCTGGCGACGATCTCTCCGGATGCCAAATCGTAGACGTCCAGCTTTTCACCACCTGCGACTGCCAGCCAACGATTATCGTGGCTGACGGCCAGCCGATGCGCGCCGCTATGCCGTGGCTGTTGACCGAACTGCTCGTTGGCCCCGCCAAATTCGATGCGGCGGACTTCTGAATAATCTGTTGCGTCGCGGATAATCACGGTGCCGTCTTCAGCGGCACTAATCAGCAGTTTCCCGTCGGGACTGAAGGTCAGGTCGCTGGCGTACTTCGAGTGCCCTGAAAACGCCTGAATCGGTTTCAGACTGACGGGATCCCAGATTTTGACAAGGCTGTCCGCGCCGGCGGTTGCCAGCCGACTGCCGTCCGGCGAATAAGCAACGGCCTCGACCCAACCATCGTGGGCTTTCGCTGTAGCCAGCGGTTTCTCGCCGGGCCGGCCAGCGGTCCATTTCCACAACCGCAACGTGCGGTCCGAGCCACCGGTCGCGACGTATTCGCCCTGGGGATGAACGTCGAAGCCTCGCACCCAACCGATCTCGTGAGGACAGAGCAACTCGCCAATGACGCACTTTTCCTTTTTGTTTTTGACTTCCTGCGACTCGCCGTTCAGACCCCAGACCGCCACGCGGCGATCGACGCAAAGGGCCAACAGCTTCGGTTCGGTCGGATGAAATCGCACGCGGAACATCGTCATCGGTCCGCGTTTGGCTCCGTCATCGACGAAGAAGAGTTTATCTACTTTGGTGAGTTTGTCGGGCATGGCTGTGTTTCATTCTTCGTTTCAAAAAACTTCTTCCAGCGGTTTTCCGAGTTTGTCTTCGACGAACGGAATCGGCCGGTTCTCGAACTCCAACTCCTTGTGCGGGTTGATTCCTAGCGTCTTGTAAAACGTGCAGAACAAGTCGTGGATTGTCACCGGCCGGTCTTTCAGTTCTGTGCCGTCTTCGTTGGTCGACCCGATAACCAATCCTTCCTTCAAACCGCACCCGCCGAAGGACAGCGACCAGCATTTCGTCCAGTGGTTACGTCCCGGTTGACCTTGGCCGAGGATTTCCGGCGTGCGGCCGAACTCGCCCATCAACACCAGCAGCGTGTTGCTCCACAACCCGCGGTCAATCAGGTCGTCGATCAGCGCTCCAACCGCAGTGTCGAATTCGCTGGTGATCCACCGCTGGCTTTGGAACGCGCGGCGATGTTTGTCCCACGCCAAACCGCTTTGATGCTGCACTCGCACGAACGGCACGCCGCGTTGGATCAGCCGCCGGGCCAACAGGCAATCGCGGCCGAGTTGGCTATCGCCGTAGCGGTCAAAGTCGGATTGCGATTCCTGCTCGACATCGAACAAATCGCCGGAACGCAACAGGTTTCCGACTTGGGCAAACGCGGCGTCGTGTGACTCGATCAACCGCCCGTTGCGGCCGTTGCCAAAGGAGTCGCTTAACGAACGGCGTAACATTTCACGTTGTTCGAACGCCGCAATCTCATCGTCACTCGGCTTGGGCAAATCCTGCGGCCCAGCCCCGCCACCCGGACATTGCAGCGCCTGATACTTCGCGCCGAGATATCCCGCGCCGGGCACGTGCAGCGAACCGAAATTGTCGCGGCCGAGCATCACGTACGACGGCATTCCGGAATCGGCCGACGGCCTTTCATGGGCACAAATCGACAGCCAATGCGGCGCGGGGGCTACCAGGGTGCTGGGGTTGTACGCCGTTTGCGCGATGTAACCGCCTTGGTCGTGGTCACCATTACTACTGGTCATGCTGCGAACGGTGATCATCCGGTTAGCCAGCCGCGCGACGTTTGGCATGTACTCGTCGAAGTGTACGCCGGAGATCGAAGTGGGAATCGAGATATGCGGCCCGCCCGTCGGCTGCCCAGGCTTCGGGTCCCACGTTTCAAACTGGCTCGGCCCGCCGCTCATAAAGACCAGAATGACTCGCTTGTCATTCTTTTTTGCCGCCGCCGCCTGATCTGCGGCAAACAACCGTCCAAACCCGCCAAACGCCGCACCGCCCGCCACCGCGCCCTGCAACAGGGCCCGCCGCGAAAATGCGTGCTCGTGGCTCGGACAGCAGTCTGCATCCGTCCCGCCAGCGAGCTGCAGACGAGAGAGGCAGTCTGTTGAATTAGATTTCATGGTTGTTTTTCCCGTGAGACGAATTGGCAATCCGTCCTACGTATGTTTCTAAAGCAGTTCGTGAATTGGTTCGCCGTCGGTAATCACTTTTTGCACATTGCCGGGAATGCCGCGGGTGATGCGCAGTTCACCCGTGTCGAACAGCGAGTGCATGACTGTGGAAAGCATGTGCGGCGGCCGGTAGGGCGTGGTGGCGGCGCGGGTGGCGTGGTTGTCGGACTTGCCGATCACTTGACCCATCTGCAAGCCGCCGCCGATGAACACCAGTGGCGTCAGTTCGCCGTAGTGGTCGCGGCCGCCGTTGTTGTTGATCCTGGGCGAGCGCCCCATCTCGCCGGTGACGACTAACAGGATTTTGTCTTCCAGACCTCGCTCGCGGACGTCGTCGATAAATGCACTGACGGCATGGTCCACTTGCGAGCCGAGCCAGGCAAAACCGCCGAGTCCTTTGGGGCTGTTGTTGTTGCTGTGGTGGTCCCAGCCGCAGTCGCTGACCGTGACGAATCCACAACCCGCTTCGCACAACCGCCGGGCCAACAACATTTGTTTGCCGAGCAAGTTCGACGCCCGTCTCATGTCGAACCAGCGGCTGACTTCTTCCTGTTTGAACAGATGACTGGTGTCGTAGCGGGCGATCGTCCGCGGGTCTTCTTTGGACATGTCGAATGCGTCGGCCACGCCACCGGTGATGATGTCGAACGCCTGCTGTTGGTAGCGAGTGGTCGCTTCCAAACCACCAGCGTCGGCGTTTCGCTTGATCCGGTCGAGACTCGCCAGCAGATTTCGACGGTCGTCGAACTGCTCCCGCGACAGCGTCAGTTGCATGTTGCTGGTTAACTGCCCGCCGCCTTGCGGATTGAACGCTTTGAAGCTGTCGCCCAATTCACCCGGATGCGTGAGCGTCGGCAGCGCGCCGGTTTCGAAGTTGTTTTGCAGTTTCAGTTCAGGATTGATCGCTTCTGGCACCACCAGCACGTTGGTGGGAATGCCGTTATGAGGATGATTCGTGCCGACAACGCGCGAGTACAACGCGCCCATCGTGGCCTTGGTCGGATTGTTACCACTGGCCACTTCCTGGTAGGAATGACCACTGTTGCCCGATCCGTAAGAACGCACGACCGAAATGCGGTCGGCCCGCTGGGCCATTTGCGGAAAATGAGCGCCGAAGGTAATGCCCGCGTGCTTCGTCGGCACTTCGCCGAAGATCGCCCGAATCTCCGAGGGCGCCGTCATCTTGGGATCGAACGATTCGATGTGCGACGGGCCGCCATTGAGAAACAGAAACACGACCGACTTGTCGCGAACTGCTTTGCCCAGCGGCGACGAAGCGTCCGCCCGCGCTTGCAATAGATTGGCCAGCGTCAACCCGCCGGCTCCGAGCGCCCCGATCTGCAGGAAATCGCGCCGTGAGTAGCCCGCACAGCAATGAGCCAAGCGGTTGTCAGTGATCGAAAGCATGGATTAACTCCTTCTAAACTCGTAGTCCAATATAACATCAATTGGGTCGTTGTCTTCGCCCAGCAAGACGCCGTAGTCAACTTCGTGCATAGTGATTGATATATCGGTTCGTCTCACGGCAGTTCGCACTCCCACACTTTCACGGTGCCATCAGCAGTGATCAGCAGCCGTCGTTCGGCAATCCACGTGATGCCGGAGGGCGAATGTTCGGCGTTAATTGCCAGCAGCGGGCGGCCATCGGCGACCGACCACACACGAGCCGTACGATCGCTGC
>JBLHLE010000466.1:0-6173 GCA_047620805.1 Pirellulaceae bacterium | reverse complement strand
CTTCGGACTCGCCCGTCATTTCATCGACTCGGCGCTTAACGATCGCCGGACGAGCCTCATCCCGTTGCTCGATGGCAGATCGCAATCTTTCCAATTCTTCTTCCAATCGCTCGAGATGAAGACGGCGACGTTTTTGCCGAACTTCAAAATGATCGTTCACGGCTTTCGTCAATTCTTGTTTAACTGATGCTCGTCCTGCAGCCGGTGCCAATCGATACTTCATCGACAACTCGCCCGTTTCTCGCTCTAAGTCGTAATCAGACTTTTGCAATTTGTACATATCGGGATCTAACTCTTTTAAGTTTTCCCAATCATGCCGCGGGGGGCGTCGTAAGTAGTCGCCTTCGGGACCGGGTCCGCCGCGATGCGGCCCACCAGGAGGACCACCGCCAGGACCACCGCTAGGCCCACCGCGAGGTCCGCCGGGAGGACCTCCGCCGGGAGGACCACCGCCAGGAGGACCTCCGCCGGGTCGTCCGTCTGGATGTGGTGGTTGTCCAGGACGGCCTTCGCCGAATTCGCCACGATCTCGCGGAGGTCCGTCGAACTCGCCGTTTCTGCGCGGAGGCGGTCCTTTGCGTTCACCGCCTAAACCTGGTCGTCCGCCATCTTGTGCAACGGCGTATCCGACGACAGCAATCAGCATGACGGCACCCATTGTCATCACTAATCGTTTCATGGTAATTCCCCAAATCTCCAACGGTCGATATTGCCTGGCCAAGCGATTCGAACTTCGACAAGAAGCGCGACTCACTATTAACAATTACAGCGACCCGTCGTCAATTCTTTCACTAAAACTATTTAATTCGTAATCAACCGCCAATGACGAGTTATCCCAGCGTTGCCAACGGTTTTCGAATACCAGCATCCTCTCTTGCGCCGACGAAATGTCTTGATCCAAAGAGCTATCCCATGCATAGGGATCGGCGACACCGTCCTTCGTGGACTGAGCAACGGCTGCGGTCGCCGGATTGTCATTCGGCGCAATCTCGCGAGCGATTACCGTAGGCTGTGGACTATCCGTGGGGACATCGATTTCTGGGTTGGTGGTGATCTCTGGGTTGGTGGTGAGCTCTGGGTTGGGCGAGTCAGCGACTCGGACATTCCCCAAGTTAAATGCGCACCACCCCAACCCCGCGGCCATAAGAAGTGCGCTCGCCATCGCCACCCAGCCCCACCACGGTGCCGACTCCTTACGGGAATCGCGGGTGGTCTTAATCCGAGGGCCCATCGTTGAGGCCCCCATCGTTGAGGCCCCCATCGCTGAGGCCCCCATCGTTGAGGACAGTTGGACTGGTGGCATTCCACTGGCGGGCGATTGAATCGGAGGCGCTAATGGCTCTGACGGTGCAACGGCCACGGGAATCCCCAGGGGCGGCGCAGGGGCGTTATTCGTTGCCAAATCCGCTCCGCCGACTTCCAACTTAGTCATAAGAGTTGAGAATACCGTCCAGCCATCGCGAAGCATTTGAGTCTCGGCGTCCATTTGGAGCCCGGGCGGAATGGAATTGGACGTGGCCCGTTCGAGTTGGCGAAGCTCCAATTCCTCGAGAGACTTTCGGATTCGACTCCCAAACTCCACCCACGTTTCTCGTAGTTTTTGAGTTTCAGCATCCAATTTTTGTTGGACGGACGCGTCCTTGGCGGTAGCTAGTTCGAGCTGCTGTAGGAGGCGGCGATTCGGAGAATTGCTGTCTGCAGAGTTCATCTTTGAGGCTAGCCTTCTGTCATCAGTTGTTTCATTTGCACCAATCCGCGTCGGCAATGGCTGAGCACGGTATTGAGGGGGCAGTCCAACACGTCTGCAATTTCCTGAAAACTCATGTCACCGAAAAATCGTAATAGCAGGACACGTCGCTGAGAAGGCGACACTCGGTCCAAAACGAATTCCAATTCTTCGCGCAATTCGGTGTGTTCTATGCGGCGATTTGGTTCTGCGTCTTTAACGAAAGGCGTTGCCACTTGCCATTGGTCGTCGTCCATCTGTATTTCGGGCTTTTGTCGTCTCGCCCAGTCGCAAACTAATCGGTCGGCGATCCGTAGCAGATAGGCCCTAGCAGTGCCTTGCTCTTCGTAACGCTCGCGCGCCTGCCAAGCTCGCTTAAAAACCTCCTGACGAAGGTCGTCTGCGACGTCATCGCGCCGGACCAGGGAGAGCACAAATCCACGAACTGCGCGGCCGTGCTCGTGCACCCATTGATCAAATCGTTGGTCGTCTTCCGCTGATGATATTGATGTCATGTTATCTAACACTACAAACGCATTAGGATGCCGATTATTGCGTTTTCTCTGGACTTTTTCGGTATTGCCATCAAATTACCCTTCAACACGGAGCCAAACTGCTGATTCCGGCCAGAATAACTCAAAATCTACCTTGCTGTGTCTCAAACACCAGTGGTCTTTGCCGCATTGTGCGAGAGCGTTCACAGGCTGTCGCAAAATCACTGTTGCAAGATTCGGCCCGACCTACCATCATATGGCACTCAGATCACAGGCAGACGAACATTCTCGCCAAGCACGGAGGCGTTGGCCATGCAACACAACCTACCGACCCATTTACTTCTCGTGACAATCGTTGTCTTTTTGGCACCGATTGGCTGCGGCGGAGGAACTGACGTCCCCGGCGTTCCAGCCGCGTCGATCAATGAAAACGGTGAAGACAGCAATCAGCCGACGGGAAATTCGGCTGCTCCCGCTACACTCACACAAGAACCACAAGCTGGTGTCAGCCCAGCCGCTGCTTCGCGGCGAGAATCTGCGGCTCCCGAAGTTGTCATAAAGACAAATTTCGGAACCCTTACTGTTCAGCTGAACACAAAAAAGGCACCTGTAACGGTGGACAATTTCGTCACCAACTACGTGGAACCCGGAACGTACGACGGTACGATCTTCCACTACTTAGAATCCAACGTCATGGCGTGTGCTGGAGGCTACGACGCACAACTGCAGGCGCGGCCCACCCACGGCGCGATTTTCAACGAGGCCCACAACGGGCTCAAAAACAAGAAGGGGACCATCGCCATGGCGCGACACCCCGACTACGTAAACAGCGCCACGTCGCAATTCTTTTTTAATCTGGCAGACAACCCTTCGCTCGATCACGTCGGCACCGGTGAAGGGCAAGAATACGGTTACTGCGTCTTCGGCCAAATTACGCAGGGTATGGACGTACTCGAAAAAATCAACCAAGCCCAAGTGGCCGACACTGGCGGTTTCGTTAACGTCACCAGCCCAGCAGTCGTAATCGAGTCGATCACGCGCGTGAAGTAACTCGAAGTCCCCATGGAAAACAACAACGGCTCTCAATTACGAGAGCCGTTTTCTATTGCGTCGCCAGGGCTGATTGTCGCCGCCGTTGCCAGCGTCGACAAACAGAGATTATCTATGCGGATTGCTCAATGTAATACAGGACACACATCAAACCAGTTGCGGCCTTGCTTGCGCATCCAGTCCTCGGAGGATTCGGGCCCCCAATAACCGGACTCGTATATTTCGAGATTGGGAGCTGCCGGGCTATCCCAAGCTGCGAGAATTGGGTCGATGATCTCCCACGCTAATTCCACTTCGTCACTTCGCGCAAAGAGACTGGCGTCGCCGTTGATGGCATCCAGCAGCAAACGCTGGTAGGCATCTGGAAGCGTTCCCGAGAATTCTCGTTGAAAACTGAAGTCCAAATCTGTCATGCGTGTCTTCATCCCGCCGTCGGGCACTTTGGTCTGAAAATGCAATTCGATACCCTCGGCGGGTTGGATCTGAATCACAAGCCGATTGGCGTCCATTCGAGCGCGTTGTGTCCCGGTAAAGAGCATTTGAGGTGGCTCGCGAAACTGAATAACAATCTGACTGCTACGGCAGGACATCCCTTTTCCCGATCGTAGATAAAAGGGAACGCCCTCCCAACGCCAGTTGTCGACGTGCAGTTTGATGACACCATAGGTTGCCGTATTACTGTTCGCGGGAACTCCTTTCTCGTCGAGATAGCCAGCATATTGTCCGCGCTGAGTATCATTGGCAAAGTCGCTTCCGTGCAACGACCTGACCGCCCGCAGCACTTTGACTTTTTCATCCCGAACCAAATTCGACTCGTACCTGACCGGAGCTTCCATTGCCGTAATCATCATCAGCTGCAGTAGGTGATTCTGAAACATATCTCGCAGTACGCCGGACGTATCGTAATACCCACCGCGACTGCCGACAGCCACTTCTTCGGCGACGGTTATCTGCACGTGATCGATATAATTGCGATTCCAGATTGGTTCAAAAATGCTATTTGCGAAACGCAGTACTAGAATATTTTGAACAGTCTCTTTTCCCAAGTAGTGATCGATACGATAGATTTGCTTTTCGTTAAAGACAGAGTGCAGATCGCGATTGAGTTCTCGAGCGGTCGTTAAGTCCGTCCCGAACGGTTTCTCCACGATAATCCGGCGGTCACCATCTTTTTCGTCGGCCAAACCCGCGGCGCCCAGATTCTGTGCAGCGACCGAATAGAGCGCGGGGGTCGTCGATAGATAATAGAGTCGCGACGACTGTGCCGCTCCTTCCAATTCGTTTAAGAAATTGGCGAGAGTCACGAAGTCCTCAGCCTTCTGAATATCTCCCTGCTGATAGAAAATCGACTTCGAGAACTCGCCCCAACATTCGGCGTCAAACTCGTCGCCAAGGAATGCTGCCGTCGACTCTGCTAACTGACCTCGCCATTGCTCGTGCTCGTAGTCGGTTCGAGAAACTCCAATGATTCGCGTAAACGAAGGCAGCCGTTTCTTGCAGAAAGACCGATACAACGCGGGAATCAGCTTTCGGCTCGTCAGATCGCCCGACGCTCCGAAAATAACGATTGAGTGGGCCATTGCCTGCTCCTAGTTTCCAAACATGACCAAGAAAGTAGCTACGGGGGACAAAGTACCAAGCGGCTGCCATTCTGGCTCGTTCGTCACGAAGTTCCTGTGAACCACCATATCCGCTCACCAAAACGCCAAACATGGTTTACAATTTCACTAGAGAGGGAATTCTAACCGGCGTCACAAAGACACCGCAACGGGACGAACCGGACCCAACTCGAATTCGTATCGAATTCGTATCGAATTCGTATCGAATCGTGTCTTCTCCGTCTCGCTGACCTAGAGTTATTTTCCACATTTCAACGCTTTCAACAATCAACAGCGTCATTACGTCTTCATCACTATTGCTCGGACAACCCCTTCACGAAACCTCATCTTCTATGCCGCACTTTGTCATTCTGCGTCGCTGCCCCATATTTCTGGCACTCGCCATGCTCACCTTTACCGGTTGCATAGATGGCGGAGCCGACACGCCCACTCCTAGCCATGCAACGAATGGCCAAGCAGCGAATGCCAACCCTCGAAAACTGCGTGTGCTAGTTATCGACGATCCGGAATTTGCCTCGGCGCTGCAAGAGTTTTGGCAAACGCAAGGCGACGGGGATTTGGTCGTCGACCAGAAATCTCAAACTCAGATACTCCCCAAACACCGGCGCTTGGGAACAGACATCGTCATCTTTCCCTGTACGATGCTTCCCGACATGGCCAACCGCCGCCTTCTTGCGCAAGTCCCAGACGAAACTTGGTCCACTGATTTTGACGGAAAGGATCTACTCCCAAACGCTCGCAAGCTCTGTTATTACGATGGCCTGTCGTACGCCGTGCCACTCACCTATTCCCAGCTTCAGCTTGGCTACCGCACCGACATTCTCAAAGCTCACTCGATTGATCCGCCCAAGACCTGGTCGCAGTACATGGACGCCGTTCGGCAACTAGATGCCGTCACAGACACGTCTTGGACAGCAACTTGCGAGCCGTTGGCAGCAGGCTGGCGGAGCGAAATGTTCTTCGCGCGACACGGTTCTTTCATGAAACATCGAAAGATTACGAGCATTCTATTCGACACCAAATCTCTCCAACCTCAGCTCGACAACGACGCGGGAAAACTCGCGATCACTCAGTTAACCGATGTGGCTAAACTCAACCCGGCCCAACTAACCCAATCACCAACCAACACTCTCCGCGAGCTCATCAGCGGCCAAACGGCGATGGCGATCACACTGCCCAGCGCTAATGTGGCGGGCAAATCGGACGGCAAATCTCACCCCCTCGCCTTCGTACCACTGCCGAGCAGCGAGCGGTATTATGTTATGCGAGAGAACTCATGGCAGC
>JBLHLE010000465.1:0-6177 GCA_047620805.1 Pirellulaceae bacterium | reverse complement strand
CGTGACCGGATCCCACTGAAACTCCTTGCCCTCGTTGAATACCAATTCGATATCCGCAGCGGACCATTCCGGTGAAACGTTTTGCAAAAAGGGATTATTGGGGTCTGGTTCGTTGGGGTCTGGTTCCTTCGGCCCAAACTTGTTGGGATCGGGATCCATTCCCTCGTCGGGTTCGCCACGGTCGGGTTGACTCGGGTCCGTGTTACTGGCGATTTCATTGTCGCCGAACGGAGTTATATCGTTGGTAGCTGCGTCGATCAATTCGGCTACGGCTGAAACTGGGATCGCATATCCGCTAGTGCTGGAAGGACTTAACACAGTAAAAACACCGATAACGTGCCCTTGCTCATTGACGAGCGGACCGCCGGTCGCGCCATTGTCTTTGACTTGACCGTCGAACGCGAGCCAAAGCAAGTCGTCGTTGTCGGCATCCATTCCAAATTCACGCAGCAGGGCTTTGGAGCTCGGAGGAAGTTTCGTACTGCTCAGTGATTCGCGGAAGTTGTATCCCACGATCGATTCGGACGTCGGATTATTCGAGGGACTCAAAGCGACCAAGTCGCCTTTGCTGCTTTTCCAGTCTCGGGCGAATCGGACAACTCGCCCGGCCGCCATTTTTTCGGGAGGAACAGCGATGACCGCCAGATCCGCCGAAGGTGCGGTGTCGATGATACCAGTTGACTCAATGATCTCATTCAATGACGTTGTCACAGTAACTTTGGTAGCTCGATCGATCACATGATGGTTCGTGACGATCCAACCAGCCCCGCCCGCCAAGAAACCAAGAGCCGACTTCTTGCCGTTGGGACCGTCCGTTTCAATCCGCACAATCGAGTGTTGAAGTCGCCCCCAAATCTCTTCCCGTTGGACGGAGTCGAGATCAACAGTTGGCACGCTGACCACTGGTACCGTCGCGGGGGTGGTCGTCGCCGAATTGCCAATAGGAGTGCCATCTGGATTGGCGTTAGCAGTTGTTTCGTTATTCTCCCCGCCTCCTAAAGCTGAGGATGGAGTCTCTGGTCTCGATAGCACAAATACCAAAGCAACAATTAGCAACAAAGCTCCGCCGCCAATTCCCGCGATCAACGGAATTGGTAAACCGCGTTTTGGACGGCGTCGAATCGTCGACGCACCAGAACTCGCCGACGCCCCTCCTCCGAAGTCGAACCCGACTCCTCCGGACGACGTGGGATCTTGCGGGATAATTTCGCCGACGGGAATCGAAGCGGGATTGCTTGGTATTGGAGCATTGAATGCTGGAACCGCTGCCACCAATGGAGCGACGGGAAGCTCTTGAACCGAATCCTGGCTCGCTACTTTTGCCACTGTGATAGGTGGTAGTGCCTTCTTAGCGGGCAGCGGTTTTGCTTTTGGAATGTTGTCCTGGACGTCCGCTGGTTTTACCAAGGGCAAAATTTCCTGGGGGTCGGCCGCTTTCGCTCTTGGCAGGCTTTGCACCGAATCGCTGGCTACCGGTCTCGACTTCGGCAAAGGTTTGGCAGTAGGCAAGGCCGGCGCATGCGACTGCTTCGGCGTCACTTGGCTGGCCGCGATTGTCGCCGCCGGATTAGGCTGCTTGGCGACAGCGATCTTCACCGTTTTTCCACACGACGGACAGGCGAACTCGCTGCCAGGAGCGGTAGTTGGTGGCGCAAATGCATGTTTGCATTGCGGACATGCGAGCCGAACCGACATCGCTCTTCCCCATTACTAGAAACTGCGAACGGGATAATTGAGGTGGGCGATCGACGAGCAGCCTCCCACAAGACGGATTTATCCTAACACGTTGACATTAAACGTACAACGAAAGGAAGACGATGCTTGTTCAGGAGTCCCTTTTCACGGCCAACCTCATCGCTAAACTAAACGCCGAAGTGGTGAAAGTCTAGCAGTTAAGCAAATAGGTGAATCTGGCCCAATCGGCAAGCTACCCAATCGGCAAGCTAGTCAGCCAGGGGCGTGAGACGGATGTTGCGATAATCCACGGGGGCACCCTCGATGCGAAGTGCTATTTTCCCGTGGACTTGGGGGCATTTGGTGGCTTTATTCTGGAGCACGCCGTTCACCTTTACCTCGACCGTGCCATCTTTCACCGTCGCCTCAATCCGATTCCATTGCCCAACTGGTTTTTCGCTGGAATTGGCCATCCTGCTCCGCACCCCCACATTCAGAGTCCCGCCGGGCTCCACGCGAAATCCCCCAATTGTGTAGAAATCGCCGGCATTTCCTGAGTGAGTTTGCACCTCTAAACAACTTGGATAGCTGGAATCGGGTCCCGTTTGAAGCAAATGGATGCCGCCGTCGCCTCCTGTTGTTCCCTCCGGCCAACGATAATCGAGCGTCAAAATATAGTTCTTGAAGTCTTGCTCTGTGCGCAGGTATCCCTGAATCCGAGCGATACACGAAAGCACATCGCCCCTCGACTTCCAATACTGCTGAGCCTGTTTGTCGTCCAACTTTTTAGCCCCGAGGACCATCCGCCAGCCAGTCAAATCGCGCCCGTTGTACAGCACCAGTTCACCATTGCCGCTGATGGGCAAACGGATGTCCGCCGTTTCGAGGTTTTCGTCGAGCCATTTTTGCCACTGCTGAATGCTGGCCTGTTGTTGCTCGGCTGGCCCAACCGGCGCGTAGTCGAACTTCTGACGCGTGGCCCAGCGAAGAGCATTCATGGCCGCGACTCGGACGCGCAATGTCGGCGCGTCCAGCAGCTTGACGTAAACCTTAAGACAATCTCGGTCGAGACGTTCGGCCAGCGCATTGGCCACGATGAAGAGAATGCGAAGATCTGGATCGTTCATCAGCGACTTAATCAACAATAGATTCGCAGGTGTCTTCTCGGCCTGAATCACCACGTGCAAGGCGACACCTCGCGTCGCAACAATTTCGCTATTCAATGCCTGCGTAAACTTTAACCAATCGTTGGCGTTGGACGTTGCTGTAGCAGCCTGTCCGGCAACTTCCCAAGCCGCTTCATTGCTTAGCTGAGGCGAGACGGTCAAAACCTGGTCGGTCAATCCCTTGAGATTAGCCTTGGTAATTACTTTCAACGCCGCTTCGATCATCCCCGCCAAGTCGCGATCCTTTTGCATTTTTCGCAAACGACGCGTTCGAACGTCGATTTCCAGATCGTTGTATTTCTCCGATTCATCCAACAACTGTGGAGGCAGAATCGGGAGTCGCAATAAAGCAGACATCGCTTGATCGCGAACACTGAATCGCAAGTCCCCGAGATCTTTGAGCCATCCACGAATCCGCGACTTCTCTGCATCACTGGGATCCAGCAACTCGAAAAACCGAGCCAATTCTTCTGTGGTCGCGGCATAGCCATAATCGGCAAGCGTCTTTTGCGCTAAGTCGTCACTCAACGCACGCTCTGCCAGCGGCATCGTCAATAGTAAAGAAATCGGCAGTAAAAAGATCGGCAGTAAAAAGATCGACAGCGAATGGGACTTAATCTTCATCGATTTGAGTTATCTTAATTCCATGAATAGCTTGTTTTGATTCGTTTCAGTAGTTGCCCACTCCAACTCAAAACTTTCTGGAGCGATTTGGTGCAACCTAGTGGCACGGCACGGGACGCGACAAGATATTGTAGGTTAACCGCTGACTTGACTAAACGCGGCCAGCGAACTTCGCGTCAATTCCCCCCCATTATCGGTTTTTTTACTAAAATCCGCCCTGTTTCCACCACGAAACTAGCAAGTTACGATCAGCTAAATATGGACGACTCCAATGAAACGGCGCGCTTCGCCAGCGAAGTCGACTGCCTCGAGCAGTTAACGCGGCGTATATCGGACGAATTTGCGACCAGCTTTGAAACCATTCAGTTGGGCTCGCAGACGCTCCAAGTCCTCAAAGTTGCCGACCCCTCGGCGGTATTTGACGATCTTGTAGAACAAGCTCACCTGGCAGGCACCGACCAATTGCTTTGGGAACCATATTGGGCGGAGGCTTGGGAAAGCGCGATCGGTGTCGGCCAAAGACTCATTACTCTCGACCTAATCGACCGCTCGGTTCTCGACCTCGGTTGCGGTATCGGCACCGCGGGAGCAGTCGCAGCCAAATGTGGTGCGCGAGTCGTGATGGCTGACAATGCTCCCCCCGCTCTGTTGTTCGCAAGACTCAACAGCTGGCCTTGGCGAGAACGGGTCGACGTCAGCCTGTGCGATTGGCAGCGAGACAGTTTGCCCGCGCGGCCATTTGACTTGATCGTCGGCGCGGACATTATATACGAGCGGCAACAGTGGGGTTTCCTCAATGCGTTTTGGCGCTCGCATCTCGGACAGGGCGGATCAGTCTTGCTCGGCGAACCTGGCAGACTTCCGCGCGGTGCATTCCAAGAGTGGGCCGGAAATCACGGTTGGTCCGTGCAGTTAGACCATGAAACAGTCGTCGGCAGGGAACGTCCTATTCGGGTATTCAGCCTGAGCATTCGCGAGGAATAGTCTTTAGCGTCCCTCCTCTTCTTTTACATCGAGTTCTTTTACGTCGAGTTCTTTTACATAGTGATTTTGCGAGGCTACAATGCTGGCGATCGCGATCCACTGGTTCTTCGCGATGTTGATAAAAAACACCCGTAGGACTTGCTCAATGAAACTTCGAGCCTTCATCATTTGCACCAGCGTTATGTTTGCGGCCGCCCTGCCCTGCCGAGCGGATTTCCCCGCCCCCGCCAAACTCGGCGAAAACGGATACGTCAGTGGGCAACTAATTTACTCGCTCGACGACAAGCCGACGCCGCAATGTCACGCATCGACCATTGTTGAAACGCCGGAGGGGTTGGTGGCAGCTTGGTTCGGCGGCACCCACGAGAAGAACAACGATGTCGGTATCTGGATCGCGCGGCACGAAGGGTCCGCGTGGAGCAAACCCGTTTTAGTCGCCGACGGCTCTGAGAACGAAGAACGCGACTTTCCCTGCTGGAACCCAGTCCTGTTCCAACCCACTAGGGGACCGCTTTTGCTGTTCTACAAAGTCGGACCAACCCCGCAAGCGTGGTGGGGAGTTCTGCTTTCCTCCAACGACAATGGAAAGACATGGCGCGATCGTCGAAAACTCGGCAAGACCGCGAAACTTGGCCATCTACTTGGCCCCGTCAAGAACAAACCGATCCAACTCGAAGACGGTACCATTGTCTGCCCCACAAGCACCGAACACGAAGGCTGGCGAGTGCATTTTGAAGTGAGCAAAGATCTTGGCAAAACCTGGCAAGTGATCGGCCCTATCAATGACGGTAAAGAATTCGGCGCGATCCAGCCAAGCATTTTGAATTATAAAGACGGCAGCATGCAGATCCTCTGTCGTAGCCAGCAAAATGTAATCACGCAAAGCTGGTCGACCGACGGGGGAAAAACGTGGAGCGAAATGACTGCGACAAATCTTCCCAATCCGAACGCTGGAACCGATGCCGTAACCCTCCAAGACGGCAGACAACTACTCGTCTATAACCACACCACTCGCCGCGGTCCCTACCCTGCGGGTCGCAACATGCTAAACGTCGCCATTTCAAAAGACGGTAAAGACTGGTCCACCGTACTGACGCTCGAAAAGGATCGCGGCGAATTCTCCTACCCCGCCGTGATTCAGTCAAAAGACGGCAAGGTTCAAATCACCTACACCTACCAACGTAGGTCGGTTAAACACGTCGTCTTGGACCCCGCGAAGTTGGCGATTGCGAAATAGTATTGCAAACGGATTAGGCTGACACGTTTCGCAGATCAGGCGTTTAAGGTAGTCGCGCGGCATGATCTTTATTGCTTAGCAGTTTCGTGAAATAGCCTGAGGTCGCACAGCGCAGCTCGGGCTATTATCCTCGTTGGCGGGCACTCGCAGGCCATGCTGCTCACTTGGCGTGGCATGAGCGTCTCGCTCGTGTTGGCACTGGGGCTAGAGAAAGGGCCTGAATTGGGAACCAGTGGGAACACGGCCAGGATGGCCATGCCACTCGATGGCCATGCCACTCGCAGACCATGCCACGCTATGGCTTGTCGTTGCTCAAGTTTTCAGGGGGTTCACTTTTTCATTAGTCGTTTGTGTGGTCAAATTCCAAACCCAACACATCCAGCGCTTGACCAAACTGTTCTCCAAGTGGAGCCACAAACTGCAGTGGCTCGCCGGTAATCGGATGCGACATTCCCAAGCGTCGAGCAACGAGCATCATGCGATCCAATTGCA
>JBLHLE010000464.1:0-6179 GCA_047620805.1 Pirellulaceae bacterium | reverse complement strand
TTCGGGGTAATAGTTCAGCGACCGCACTGCCGTGTGTTTTCGCGGTCCTTGGCGTTCTAGCTTGGCAATTTGTCTCTTGGAACCATCGCGCCCAAGACGATATTCCCATAGATACGCAGGCTGCATTGGAGATGGCCGCGGCGGTTGTGATTCTCGCATCCGCCATTTTCTTGTTCGCGCTTAACTACCTGATCGCCCTCGAAGTCGGTGAAGAACTCGGGATAGTCTCGGTCATCCGCACCAAGCGTATTCCCTGGAGCGATGTAGCGCACATCGAACTCGGATCCTTCGTTGAGGTAATCCTCAAGAACGGCGCTATATACAAAGGACAAGTTGATTTCATCGACGGCATCGTCTTGATGAAAGCGTACCAAGCCAATCCTCACTTACAGGGCGATGAAGTGTACATGAACTCGCCGCGGCAGCTCGTTTTTCAATTGTTCGAAGCGACGGACGCCGTCGGAACTCGCGGTGGAGATGTTGATGCGGCTGTTTACTTCGCTACGGACGCGGATAGCAAACAGGACTTTAGGTTTCTGCCCGCAATCTTGCGAGGTTTCCTCGACCGCAACGTGATGGTCAACTTTGAAGATTTTTCCGACGACCCGGATACGCCGTCTCCGTACACTCTAGTCGACGAAGACAGCGACGAAGACAGCGACGAAGACAGCGACGAAGACAGCGAAGAAGACAGCGACGAAGACAGCGACGAAGAAGTCGAACTGTTGAGCCGGATTGTGATGGAACGCCGTCGGGATGGAAATTGGCAGTTTTCGATGTCGACGGTCGAATATTTGCGAGAGATGCGGAATGCTGGTTCCGATGACGCGTCTTGAGTCCCTGCTCGAATCCATTTCACTTCTTCTCGACTGGCGGCCGTTTCACAATTTCCTCGATGACCTCTCCTTCGACCAGCGTCAATCGTTCATCGCGTCCGTGATGGAGATACGAGAGCTTGTTTTGGTCGAGACCGAGTTGGTGGAGTATGGTTGTGTGCAGGTCGCGAAAGTGGTGCGGGTGATGGACGGCTTTGAGGCCGATCTCATCAGTGGCACCGACGACCTTACCGCCTTCAATGCCACCGCCGGCGAGCCACATGGTAAAGCCGAGGTTGTGGTGGTCGCGGCCAGTGCCCCCTTGAGCTTCCGGTGAACGACCGAACTCGCCTCCCCAAACGACCAGAGTGCTGTCCAATAGCCCAGTACGTTTAAGATCCTCCAAAAGCGCCGCGATCGGCTGGTCGACTTGGGCTGCCATCCGCAGGTGGTTCTCCTCGAGATCCTTGTGTGCATCCCATTGTTTGTTCCCCGGCCCACCACCGGAAACAACGACCGTGAACCGCACGCCTCGCTCGACTAGCCTTCGAGCCAACAGGCAGCGACGGCCGTAGTCGTCGGTCGGTTCCTTTCCAACGCCATACAACTCCAGCGTTTCAGCCGTTTCGCCAGCGAGGTCAAATACCTCCGGCGCGTCCGTCTGCATCCGAAAGGCCAACTCGTAGGCGTTGATCCGGGCAGCCAACTCGTCGTCGTCGTCACTCAGCGTCGCTTCGTTCAATTGCCGAATTAACTCGATAGTCTTCCGCCTCGACTTATCGGTGACTCCCGCTGGCAAACTCAGATTCCGCACAGGAGTATCGCCGGGACGAAGCATAGTGGGTTGATAGATCGAAGGCAAAAATCCGTTGGTGTACATCGGCTGGCCAGCTTCGAGCGCGCCGTCGGGGTCGGGCATCACCACGTATGCTGGCAGTGACTGGCTCTCACAACCCAATCCGTACAGCGTCCAACTCCCCATACTGGGAAAACCGGGAAAGACGCGACCACCCATCAGTTCATACTGCGCCGCCGAGTGCACGACCATGTCGCCTTGCATGGAACGGATCACGGCGATGTCGTCGATTAACTGTCCGGTTTTGGCGAACAGGTCCGAGACCTCAATCCCGCTCTGGCCGCACTTGCTAAACTTGCGTTGCGAGCCCAACAGTCGGGCATCCGGTTTGATGAACTGATAGTCCGCCTCGCCAAAGCTCTTCGGTCGCGGCTGGTCGTTGAGCTTTGTGAGCAGCGGTTTGGGATCGAATGTATCAACATGACTAGGTCCGCCGGCCATGAACAGGAAGATGACCGACTTGGCTTGAGCGGCAAAATGCGGAGCTTTCGCAGCCAGTGGGTTTTTGCCTCGAGCGGCTTCCGCTTCGTCAGCAAACATGGAAGCCAACGCCAGTGAACCAAAACCACAGCAACTCGAACGTAGAAAGGCGCGACGGTCGCAAGCAGGTCGCGGCGACCTCGAAGTGGTAAACGAATTGTTCGATAAGTTGTCCATTTGTATTCCGTCGAAAAATTCAATCCACATACAGGAATGAATTCAAGTTGAAAACCGCCAGAGCGAATTCCTTCGGCAGCTCGTTCTTCAAAAACTCCAAGGCAAGCTCTCGTTCGCGACTGGTCGGGGCACGGCCGCAGGCCAGCTGAAAAGCCAAAGTCACCTGCTCAGCAGGATCCTCACCTGCCTGGCGCGCTAACCGCGCCGCGAAACGCTCAGCTAATCCGTTGGAGAAAGTCCCGTTCAATAGTTCTAACGCCTGAGGAGCATGCGTACTCGACTCGCGGCGAGCACAACTTGTCTGACGGTCCGGCTGGTCGAACACTTCCATAAACGGCAGTCGCAAGTTGCGTTTGGCAATTAAGTAGACGGCCCGCCGCTCGTGCTCGCGCACTTTTGCAGTGACCTGCCACTGGTCCGGTTTGTAAAGTAGGTTGATCAAATCTTGCTCGACTGGAATCATTACACTGGGTCCGCCGGACTCGAGGTTCAATCGCCCCGCTGCGGTTAACATCGAGTCGCGAATCTCTTCTGCCGATAACCGCCGCCGGCTAAAATGCGATAGGAACTCGTTTTCCGGATCCTGTTGGCGAGCCGCAGCGGGATCGGCGGGGCGCGTCGACTGACGGTAAGTGCGGCTGGTTAAGATGAGCCGATGCATCGCCTTCACACTCCAGCCCGTTTTGACAAACCGGTTGGCCAACCAGTCCAACAGTTGTGGGTTATGTGGCGGGTGGCCATTTACGCCAAAGTCGTTGGCGGTAGTCACCAGTCCCTGGCCAAAATGGTAGTGCCAAATTCGATTCACCATCACTCGAGCTGTAAGTGGATTGTCGGGATGCGTAATCCATTGGGCCAACCGCGTTCGTGGGCGATCGACATCGGCAGTTAACTGTGGAGTTCCTGAGGGTAGCAAAACGCCCAGTGTCCGAGGTCCGACCGGGTCGAGTTTCTTTGCCCACTCGCCGCGTTTCAACACATGAATCTGAGTACGGCGAGCTGCATCGTTCTGGACGGAGAATATCGATGGGTGGGGGCCCGGGAGCTTCGCCTTAGTCGCTTTTATCGCCGCTTCCAAACTCTTGAGTTCGTCTGCAGTGGCCCGTTCCGTTTTGCTCTTTAGCAGATCGATTTCTTTTTGGATCAGGTCGGTCCGCTGCTGCCACGCGAGCTGTTCTTTGGGCGAGACCAACGGCACGTCGTGTTCTTGCGTGGCGGCCAAAAAAGCCTGCAGATGGTAGTAATCCTTCTGCCGGATGGGATCGAATTCATGATCGTGACAACGAGCACAACCGACCGTCATGCCCAGGAATATAGTGCCGATGTTGTCCGTCATTTCCGTCAACACTTCGTTGCGGCTGAGGGCCACTTTGGGATTCCCCGCATTGCGGCGGATAGCTCCCAAGCGTAAGAACCCGGCTGCGACTAACGCATCAGCGTCGAACCCAGCCGCCTCCGACAACCCAGCCGCCTCCGACAACTCAGCCGCCTCTGACAACCCAGCCGCCTCCGACAACTCAGCCTCCTCTGACAACCCAGCCGCCTCCGACAGTGCTGAAGCCTCCGACAATTCGTCGCCCGCGATTTGCAAGCGCACGAATTGATCGTAGGGCAAGTCTTCATTGAACGCCCGAATCACCCAATCGCGGTATCGCCAAGCGTCCGGACGATGGCGATCGTATTCAAAGCCCTCGGTTTCGGCGAAGCGGACCACGTCCAGCCAGTGCTGTCCCCACCGCTCACCATACCGTGGGCTGGCCAGCAGCCGGTCGACTAATGCTTCGTACGCTCGGGGGTCGGGATCCTCTTCAAACTTCACGATCTCAGCGGGGCTGGGTGGCAAACCCGTAAGGTCGAAGTAGACTCGACGGATCATTCTGCGGCCGTCGGCGTCCCTCGCCGGGGCCAAGCCCGCCGCATTAAACTTGTGGGCCACAAAACGGTCAATCTCGCCACGAGCCCATTCGGCGAGTTGATGGTCAACCAACTTTGGCGGCTCAATTTCATTCAGGGGCTGCAGCGACCAGTGGTTTCGCTCGTCGAGCGTGTATTCCTCCTCGCCGCGGGCGATCACGACTGCAGAGTTCACTAGCAGCAGGCCGAGCAGAATCAGACGGCTCCGGCCACTAAGAATGTTCACGGGGACAAGCTGTTCTGTGCGGGCTCGAAAATGATCGACGGTTGTCAGCAAAGCAAGTTTCTCCGACTAAGTCCAAGCAAGTCATACGATATGATGATACCCCGATTCCGCCTGAGATGCAGCTTTCTTGCCAATTCTTCGCAAACCCGGATTATTCGTAACCCGACGCGTAAGCGAGGAAATCCGGCGAGTTTCCTCGCTTACGCGTCGGGTTACTATTGCGCCGTGTTTTGGGAAAGTTGGCGACAAACTCATGTCCACAAACGACTTGCAATGAGCTAAGTTCTACTCATGAATAATCCGGGTAAACCAACTGAACCGCGCAAGTTTCTTGCCTAAAAGCTAACAGGAAACAGCTAACAGGAAACAGCTAACAGGAAACAGCCAACAGGAAACTTTCCGGTGACACGCTCGTCGTACAGTGGGTTGGTGAGATTGTGTTACCGCCGGTATTTCTTTCGCCGAACAAGCCGACGCACCGCTAAGCTTTTCGATTGACCCCGAAGGCACACATCCGCGGTGCTCGGTCAGCTCGTTTCGGACCGCGCCAGCTTGACCATCGCGACGAGCGCAGCGCGGCACTCGTTGGAACTATGGACCTCTTTCGGGAAGCCGATGCGCACCGAGCGGACGCGCTCGGGCGTCTTGAGACGAAGGTGAAAGCCGAGACGGTCTACCGCCGTCATTCTCGCTTCGGAAGCGGCGACGCCCTTCTGGTGCCGAGCGATATCGATCATCGCGGCCGCGTGGTCCTGGTTCATGTGCTCGAGGATTTCCGTAGCGGCCTCAGCCAACGGATCGGGAACCGCCTGTTGGAAGTCGGAATTTTCGACCCAGCCCATAACACCGAAGCCGCCAATGAAATAGAGGTCAACGGGATTAAGACGCCAAAACGAGAAGTCTGCGAAATCGACGTAATACTTGGCGTTTTCGTGTCGGCCAAGATACGTTGCGCGGGCCGCCGCGAGATCGCCCTCCGGCACTAGTTCCGCCTGGCCGACCAAAGTCATCCGGCCGGCACCCAACGGATCGCCTTGGGCTTCGGGGACAGTGACGAACAAGGACGCTTTGGGATCGGCCTGGAGGTTCTTCGTATGCATCGCCATCGCGCTGATCAGAAACAGCGGACGTCCAGCGCCATCCAGGGCGTAGGGCATCGACGAGCCGAACGGGAATCCTGCGCACTTATTCGAATTCGTGGATAAGACACCGATCTGATTGAGCCAGAGAATCGTACGCGCTCGCTCGGCATATGAAGTCTCGGCAGCCGGATTGGTCTCTTCGGTTTCGTTAGTGGACGCGTGCTGTCGACGTTCGGTCATTGGAATTGAGTACCTATATAGATCGTCTCGATGGACTCGGTGGTTAGCGTGTTCCACTCGACAGCCCTGATCGGGGAATTCTCTGCACCATACAACTGGGCTTGTATAGCATACCCAATCACAAATCGCGATCAATCGAAAACGCACTTTAACTGCGGAGCTTTTCGCGGGCCTGCTGGACGATTTGCGAATCCTCCATATCGGTGCAATATTTTCTCGCAACACAAACTACCTATATCGTAAATCCAGCTATCGGAAATCCAGCGCTGTTACCTGCTCCGGCGTCAGCTTCGTTTCACCCACCCCAACACCCGGGACCAAAATGCTTTGAACCTTAAAAAAAATGTAGGGCGAGTGACTGCGCCGCAACTTAGAATTTCTTCGTGGTA
>JBLHLE010000463.1:0-6184 GCA_047620805.1 Pirellulaceae bacterium | reverse complement strand
ACTTTCCCAAAGCACGGCGCAATAGTAACCCGACGCGTAAGCGAGGAAACTCGCCGGATTTCCTCGCTTACGCGTCGGGTTACGAATAATCCGGGCTAGCAGGCGACAGGAAGAACAATTGCTGGTGAGCAAGAATCTAACGGGTCACGCAGTGGACCTTCAGCTTTGCGGTGAGTGGATCTGCGGCGAGACTGGTCGTTATCTGCGCGAAGCGCGGTCGCATGCGAATTTCGAGTTCACTTTTGCGAGTTCGCACCGAGAGATTTTCCGTCGTCCACCACCGTGCTTCGCAGACGTTTTCGTTCCAGCATGCGTTTGATCAATTCGGCCTTGTTGGGACCGCCGCTTGCTGAAAAGCCGAACCAGGGGGCAATCCCAATCACTTCACCCGTGCGGTGATCCAACAGGTCAAACTTCATATTAAACGTTGCCCATCCGCTGTACTTCGCATTCTTCTCCAGCTCCTCTCGTAGCAATTTTTGCGACCACTTGTAGAAAAAAGGTTTGCTCGGATCGTCGCCATAAATCTGGTTTTTCTCCCAGGAAAGCAGTATGTCGCCCACCTCGATTCCGACCGACTGCGCGGGACTGTACGGAGCCACTTTCGTGACTTTCAAGCCACTGGCGTAATAGGCGGGAATTCGACTTCTGTCTGCCGGGCCAAGCGACACACCGAATTGAAATGGATCGATGTACTCAGGATCGGGAGTCGATTCCTTTGGACGCCGGTGTCTGGGTACGCCACTGCCCCAGTGTAGATACCAATGACCAGTGAATACTGGATCGAGCTTTGGCGGAGTCAAATACGGAGTGTTGAAATAATATGACCGTCCGGTCTCCAATTCTTCGTCGGAAGCCCCGTCGCCTGGGTTGGAGACGACGAACGACATGCGATGGTTTTTCCCTGGCACGACAACTACTTTCGATCCAACTCCATCGCCGACTTCATCCTCCAGGTCGGCACAAAATTGAATTCGCTGTCCCTTCAGAACGGTTGGTTGTCCGCCAATCGTAGTGCGGATGTCGTTGCCGGCGATCTTCTTTTGAATATCGATTCTGTGCCCCGTGAACCTGTTTTTGCGGTATCTGAAAAAGGCAGGAAGAGTTGCGGGAATTTCCTTTCCCGTGATGTTGCGATAAAGGAACTCGATGTCCACAACCTGTCCGATTCTGTAACTTCGCTGGGCGGGGATCAATCGAAAGCCAGCTTGAATGCCGTTCTTGCCGGGGCTCCCCCAGTGGGTCGCCGAGATATTCTGAGTATCCCATCCAAGGAACTGATGGCGAATAGTGAACGCATACGTCGATCCAGGCTGGGCGACCTGCGGTACCAGGATACGGATCGACCAGACAAAGAAATGCTTACCGATCTTATTCTTGAGCGTGGGGATAACTTCGAAGCTGACATCCGACGGCAACTGATGCGTTCTGGCAATGCGTTGGAAACGCTGGAAGGTCGCGTCATCCACGTCTGCTTCATCGCGTTTCGTTTGCCAGAGAGCGATCCCTGCCAGGACTTCATCCAGAGTTAGCGGAGGTGGTACTAGCGGAAGTGATCCGCGTCGGTCAATCTTATCATGAGAAGCGTTGAAGCGATCAATCGCGGTAGTGAGCGGCGTCGCTGATTCGTCGTCGGACAGAGTCTCGGTCGGTTTTCGAAGTGCCGCTGGCGGAGCGATCGCCATGCGACGAATGGGAATGGGACTGGAGAGGCCATTGGTCTCCAGGTTCACTTCCCATGTTTGAATAACGCCCTCTTTGCAGCGGTGACGCGTCAAGCCGCCACTGAGTGCCCATCCTTCCGGCACCAGTCTTTTTCGGTCATATATCATCGATAAGATACTATTCTTAACCTCCTCGGAGAAATCGCCGTTTCCCAACCTCCATTGCAAGCAGACGGAAACTTCGCTTGAACTCAGAGGCGGCTGAGGTCTACCTTGACCATCGTTGGGATGAAGGTTGTTGAATTCAACCGCTGCGCCGAAAAGTGTTTTTTCCTCATTCAGTGGTTTCGCCGCGGCCAGGGGATCGACAGCCAAAGTGACTTTCGCGACCTCGGTCTCGCCGCGTTTAAGAACGACTTTTGAATCGGTGATGGTGTAATCTGTAACTGGTCCATCAAATACGATCGTATATGGACCTGCTCGAAGTCGCGTTGTCTTCCCTTCGCGGCTAACCATCAACCGTTGAACGGTTTCATCACCTTGCATGATTCGAATCGCCACATCATCCGCATCCGACTCAATCGTCAGCGTCCCTTTGTTCAACTCCAGGACGAGCAACACACCGGCGCAGATCAGTGAAAAGGCGAAGGCTGCTGCGACGCTGAACTTGCCGATCGGCGGGCGGCGGTTTCGTTGACCAGACATTGCAGCGAGGGGCGTGGGCAACGGTCTGGTGGTTGGTTGCTGGACGTGGGCGAGGCAGCCTTCGAGCAATTCGGCAACTTGTTCTGCGGAATCGAAACGATCGTCGGGCGATTTGGCGAGTAGCTTCATCACGATTTGTTCGAGCCAGGGCGGGATGGTGGGATTGGTTTCGCGGATGGGTCGAGGGGTGTCGTCGGTGATGCGGCGGAGGACGGCGTAGCTAGTTTCGCTGCGGAATGGCGGATGGCCAGTACACAGCGCGTACAGCACACAGCCCAATCCAAATAGATCGCTGCGACCGTCGATTGCTTCGCCACGAACCTGCTCTGGCGACATGTAGTGTGGCGTGCCGGGATGAAAACCGCTGCGCGTCAGACTGGCGTCGTCGGCGGCGCGGGCCAGACCGAAGTCGGTCAATAACGCTCGCTCGACGCCTTCATCCAGCAAGATGTTTGACGGCTTCACATCGCGGTGGATCAGCCCCTGAGCGTGCGCGGCGGCCAGTCCCTTGGCGGTGTGCATGCCGATCCGCAGCACTTCGCAAACTTCCAACGGACCGTCGCGATCGAGTCGCATTTGCAGCGAACCGCCCGCAATGTACTTCATGACCAGAAAAGGAGGTTCGCCGTCCGATTCGACGTTGTGTATCGGCACGACATGTTCATCGACGACCGCTGCCGCCGCGCGAGCTTCCCGAGCGAATCGGCTCCGCGCCGCACCACTGCTGGCCAAATAGGGAGCCAATAATTTCACCGCCACCGGCCGATTGAGCTCCGTGTCGTAGGCTTTGAACACAACGCCCATCCCGCCGCTGCCGATCAACCGTTCCACATCGTAGCGGCCGATGCGACCAAGCATCTCCGGATGCGAAGGAGGTGATAATAGCTGCCGCGCCATCGACTCCGTCCAAGCCGGTGGACGGAGGTGGATGCGAGACATGTGTAGCGAAGGATAGAGACCATCCGGTCCGTCAGTCGCGGCATCGCGAGCGTTACCCGACAGGACTTCCACTGTTTTCTGCCACTCGGATTCATCGGCGGCCAGTTCGTCGAGTCGCTGTTGGCAACGCTGGCAGTTCTCAACGTGGTCGAGCATCTCGCTTGAATTCCCGCTTTCGGAATCACGGTTAACGGAATCACGGTGTTTGGAATTAAGGTGTTTGGAATCAAGGTGTTTGGAATTAAGGTGTTTGGAATCACGGTGTTTGGAATTAAGGTGTTTGGAATCAAGGTGTTTGGAATCAAGGTGTTTGGAATCAAGGTGTTTGGAATCAAGGTGTTTGGAATCAAGGTGCTTGGAATCAAGGTCGTCGGGGTCGTTGCGTAGCATCCGCAGCAGTTGCCCGTCGTCGCACCGGTCGTCGCAGAACGGTTCTTGGTCGATCATTCGCAGGCCTCATATTGTTTGACGAGTTCTTTGATGCGCGCCATCACGCGGCTGCGAGCAAAGTAGATATTGCCGGGTCGCAGGTCCAGCTTGCGTGCTGCCTCGTCGACCGAAAGCCCTTCGACTCGTGTTAACCAGAACGCCTGCCAAGTGTGCTCGGCTACCACGTCGCGGACTTGCTCGGCGGCCCACTGGAAGACGGCCCGCTCGTACTCGAAGTCCAAAACTGAAGAAAGACTCGAATTCGCCGGCAAGTCGGCGAGCATCTTTTCCGCTTCCGGGCCATTCTTGCCAACCGCCCGGGTCGATCGGGCGTTGATCAAGTCAAATGCCTGATTGCGAGCAATTCGCAGCAACCACGCTCGAAAACTGCCGCGATCGGTCCGCTCCAGCCACTGCGTGACGGACCGAGCGACCGCGAGCAGGACTTCCTGCACGAGGTCTTGCGCATCAGCAGCCTGAAATCCACGACTCACGGTCACTCGAAAGATGACCGGCGAGTAGATTCCGACAAATTCCTCCCACGCAGCCACGTCGTTCGCATCCTGCAGTCGCAGGATCAAGCTGGCTCGTGTTTCAGGCGGGCTGGGGTGCATTTTCGGTTTCGTTAGGGTTGGCTTCCAAGAAGTAGACTGAGTTCGCCAACGAAACCTTGCGCCACACTGGAAAACTTTCTGGTCATTGTCCGTGTTTTCCGCGCGGACTTCAATATTCAACCGCGACCGCCACGCGATATGGCATGAGCGTCCAGCGCGAGACGCTCGTGCAGAAGCCTTGACTTAAGGCACACGCCTGCACTGTGATCCAGCGGGATCACTGTCAGGATGACCATGCCACCTGGGCATCGCAACGATGGACCGCTCTGCGACGTGACATGAGCGAATTCACTTCCGGAATAGGTCTGGGCTCGGCCAGCGCTCCTCAAAGCTGCGAACCCGTTCCTCTACCGGTGGTTTGACATTGGGCCAGTTATGAGGGCGGATGCGAACGATGCGGCCCGGACGGAAACCTTCCAGAATGATGGGGACGTCAAATTGGACCTGAATCCCGCTGCTGCCGAGCGGCGGTTTGCTCTCCGCTTTTTTCGCGGAGATGATTCGTCCGTCCATACCGTCGTGGTCTGGCCACCAAGTGCGAAGAGTGTTCTCTGCCACGGCCATCTTGCCACCAATTTCCGGTTTGAAGTCGGCGTACAGTGAGTCATCCATCCCGCCGAATAACGTCGCCATCACCGTGGCTCGACCGAATTCACCGTACTGGATTGCGTCGACCCGTGCCGGCATCCAGCGGGTGCGAATGTGTCGAATATGTCGTTGGCGTTGACGCTCGGCTGCAACCTTCATCGCTGCTTCGTCGAGCCACAGATCGGCCACGTGAAACTGTTGATAGAGGTAACGCGGATGCCAAGTAAGAGCGAGCTGGATGGCCAGACCCTCGAATTTCTTCTGGCCTTTATTTGGCCAGCTTCCCTCCTTCACAAGTTCATCGAGTCCCAGCAATTCCCGACCGCGCCAGATGCGAGTGGAGCCATCAATTGTAAATTTGTGTTCGCCGCCGAGTCCTTCACCGCCTTCCTTTCGGTCCAGGTTGGCGACCAATTCGCCTTGTGATCCGTTGATGTTCACTTCATTCAACTTCCAGGCCTTGCCTTCGCGCAGGCACAGGCTCGGCCCGTCCTCCAAAAGAATCGCGTGGTTCTCTGGCGGCCTGGTCACTTCGTTTCCCCGCACGTTGGGAACGGCGGAAGTCTCAGGATCCGGCGGCAAGTAAAAGCGACCATATAATACGGTACCGATGGGAATATCCCGGAGTTCGGCCGGAGCGCCGCGATAGCGGATAATGCCGTAGGGCAGCATTGCGAAGTGGTGCAGTCGGCCCTCGTGGAAATGGTCGTCCACATGTAGACGCAAACTTCCGCGGCGGTTGACGTGGTCAACGAAGACGAGTTCACCGCGATAGGCTTTGGCTTGCTCAATGGGCGGAAACTCGCCAGGCTTCGGGCGGAAGGGTTCGTCGCCGCGAATATCGTTAGTGAATCCAAAGGAAACGAGCAGCAAAATGCAAAGGGAGAACAGGTCGCGTTTCGTTGCACGATTAGACATTGTTTTGCGGGGACGCCGTAAATCCATACTAGCACGACGCGGAAGCGAGCAGACTTCCGTCGAAAACTCACTCGCTGGCGCTTCGTGCAGGTTTGATTCGTTATCTCTTACGTTTGATCGATGCGGTCTTCTCATCCCAGCTCCAATTCACTGTTGCTATCCCCGAAGCGTTCGGTCTCCACGCCCATCTTTTGGGCCATCATCAACAGCAGGTTGCTCATGTGAGCGTCGCTGTTGGCCGGACGGCTACAGAGGCGATAGTGCTGGCCTGGATCATCCAGTTGGTAGCCATCAAAATTGCCCTGGTTAAGATCGAGGTGGCGACCG
>JBLHLE010000462.1:0-6195 GCA_047620805.1 Pirellulaceae bacterium | reverse complement strand
GACTGAATTGCGGTAAACTCTCCCGCTGGCGGCCACCATTCTTTTGTTAGTTACACAAAGAGCACGTGATGAACAAGTTGGTGTTGGGACTCATAATCGTTTCATTGACACTATCGAGTAGCGAAGCGTCTGCTCAACGGGACGATCCTCAAGTTGTCTTCCGCAACGTGGTTCAGCCTTTCATCAAAAGGCACTGCATCAAATGCCATGGCGAGAAAAAATCCGCAGCTGATTTGTCGTTGCATTTGTTAGGGGGGGGAAATTAGCCCTGACGGAAATGGCAAAACTTGGTCGAAGGTCCTGGAACAATTGGAATTAAGCGCAATGCCTCCGCAGGATTCGTTGCGACCAATCGGCAAAGCGGATAAACCAGACGGAGTCGCGGCAAAGCGGGTGATGGATTGGATCATTACCGAGCTCGGTCACGCTGGTATCGAGCGAAACAATGACCTGCTTGAACGGCCGGAATTCGGCAACTACGTCGATCATCAGAAACTATTCGACGGCGGCATCAAGTCGCCCTCGTATTCAGTGCCCCGCGTGTGGCGGTTAAGAGCCGAGTTATATTCGATCGGCACTCCGTTCGCCCAAGGCGAGTACGACTACGCGGCGATGCAGAGCGTTGGCGAGCCGGAGGCGATGAGGCTGCGAGCGCTTTCCGAGGAGATCGCCGATAGCTTGGTCGAATACGCTCTGGGTCGTAAAGAGCCCTACCGCAATCAAAGGCACAACCCTGCTGGAATTCGTGCTTTTGGTATACCCAAACTTTCCCACGCGGCAATGTACACCGGAACTTCGTCGCCGGAACGTAAGCACATTGATCTGGACATTACTGATTTGTTCAGTCGACTGATGCGCCGCCAACCTACGGCTGAAGAAGTGAAACGTTACGGCGATTTCCTTGAGGGCATGTTGAAAACGGAGTCCGACCGCGAAGCGTCTCTGGTCACAGCGATTCGCGCGATCGTGCTAATGCCCGAATCGATCTTCCGTATGGAATTGGTCATGGGCGAAGAATTACCCGATGGTCGACGAATGCTGAGCGAGCAAGAGTTGGCGCTAGCGGTGCCAATGTCTTTGGGAAAAGACGGACCAGTCCGCGGTTTGAAAACTCGCGAAGATGTCGAAAAGGCCGTTCGTTCTATTCTTCAAAAGAACAAGGCGACCAATGGCCCCGGTATGACAAGACATGGGCTCACACCACTCTACCTCGAATTCATGCGGCAGTACTTTGGCTATCACAAGGCACCGGATGTATTCAAAGGCGACCGGCACGCTCAGCATCACGTCAAGTTCCGGGCCGGTTCAAGGGCCCGCCCGGCGGCATTTCATTTGGTGAACGGAACCGACCTGATCATCGTCGCTATCTTGAAGGAGGATAAAGATGTCTTTCGACGTCTACTAACAACCGATCAAGTTCTGGTAACATATCGCGCCGATCCAGTCGAATACGCGAAGATACTGCAGTATTCAAAGCCCGATTTTCGTTGGAGCTACTCACTGATTCCGAAAGAGGACCGCGGTCCAGACGTTCCGGATTTATCGGAAAAGGAAATCAGCAAAGTAGTCAGTCGCAAATTCCAAACTCCCGCCTACATGGCCTACTACGGGTTTGCGCCAAGTGACTTAGCGTTTGACAAGAATGGCAAGAACAAAAACAAGAGTGGCGAAGTGCTCAGGTCGCCTTTGCCGCGCGCGGGAGTGTTGACGCAACCCAGTTGGTTAATTGCCCACTCGACGTTTACGGACAACCATGTAGTTTTGCGCGGCAAGTGGATCCGCGAAAAATTGTTTGGACAGTCGATCCCCGAGGTACCGATCGGTGTCGAAGCCGCGATTCCCGATGATGATGACAAACCACTTCGGGAGCGACTTGCACAGACCCGCGATGAATTCTGCTGGCGATGCCATCAAAAGATGGATCCTTTGGGCTACCCGTTTGAGATGTACGATGACTTCGGCCGTTACCGCGATGCGAACAAAGAACGACTCATCAATGGTGAACTTGCCGCCGAGCCGCTAGACACTTCCGGAGCGATCATTGGCAGCCGAGTGCCTGGGCTCGATGGTCCGGTCAAAGATGCTGTCGAGATGATTCACAAAATTGCCGCGACCGACCGCGCTCGGCAGGTCTTTGTTCGTCACGTGTTTCGTTTTTTTATGGGACGCAACGAGACTCTCGCCGACTCGCAGACGTTGACCGCTGCGGATCGGGCGCACGTCGAAAGTGGCGGAAGTTTCGAAGAACTGGTAGTCTCCATTTTGACGAGCGATTCGTTCCTCTATCGCCGCGCGATGAATCCGGCACGTAAATCCGACTCGAACGAAAAGAGTTGAACATGATCACTCGACGCAATCTTGTCCGCAATACTGCGCTTGGCACTGCCGGACTCGCTCTGCTGCCGTTTGCCGAACACATGCAGGCGTTTGCTGCTGGAGATGAAAACAAGCCTCCGAAACGGTTTGTGTTTTTTACGACTGCCAGCGGCATCGATTCGGGCTACTTGCTACCGGAGGTTGCTCCCGGCAAGGACGGCAATACTGTCCAAAGTTTGGGGCACAGTACTACCGAGGTCGACACGATTGTCAGCAAACCTCTCGCCGAAATGCAATTGCCTTGGTGGCTCAAATCGCTCGAGCCCCTGGTCGATAGAACGACATTGATTACCGGGCTTAGCGGCAAGATGTGTCGCGGATTTCATACCGTCAGCTACGGGGCGCTCGGCGCTCATCCGGCAGGTGACAAAGGCAAGCCGCTTGGCGAGACAATTGACGGGGCTTTTTCGAAGCTACTGCCAGGCATTTTCACTCACGTCGGCGTGAGTGCTAACGGAGTCAAAGGGGTGTCGGCGGTTGGCGCGGGAAGTTCGCTGCCGACCTACTCCGACCCCATCGAAGTTTACAACAACCTGTTTGGCGTGATCTCTAACGATCCTGTAGCGCAGCGTCGCAATAAGTTCGATGGCAAGCTGCTCGACTTCATGGTCGGCGATGTCACCACATTTAGTAAGCGGCTGCCAAGTGACGAGCGGGAAAAATTTGGGCATTACCTCAATGCGTACGAACAGATGAGTAGTCGCCATCAGCAGCTACTGGCCAAGAAGGACGAACTCGCGAAACTCAATCCTCAAATGCCTGCAGGTGAATTGATTTGGGAAGACGGGGTAGAAGCGCACTGCGAGTTGATTGCGCAGGCGATGATTGCCGGATTGACCAATGTCGCGGCGATTAACACGGACGGAAATACGGCGAATAACGCAAAGTACGGTTCGCGGTCCGGGTTCGAGGTGCCTGCGGGCGGTCACGGTTTCGGGCATAGCGGTGTGGACAAGCGAGTCAAACCGTTCAGCTTCAATGTCTCCATGATGGCGAAGATGGCCGAAATGCTGAAGGCTGTGCCCGAAGGCGACGGGACGATGCTCGACAACACTGTGCTGCTGATGGTGTCCACTAGTGGCTCAACCCACCACACTCGCTCAACAAACTTCCCGATGCTGATGATCGGAAACTTGGGGGGTAAATTGCGAATGGGGCAGCACATCCAGATTCCCGGTCATGGGCAAGCGGAGAACCGAACTATTGGAACGATGTACACCACTCTGCTTCACGCTGCGGGTTTTCCACGCAATGGGTTCGGACAGTTCGACGTTTTCACCCCCGCCATCAATCAAAAGCAACCGCTCGCCGAATTGTTGACGTAGGCAATTTAGATCAAACTATCGAAGTACTGATTTTCGAAATTGCCACGAACATGCGAGATGCGTTACGTGCTGGCCATTGCGCCGACTCTGCTGTTCGCCTCAACACTCATAGCCCACTCTTCACGGCAAGTCGTCGTAGTCCTATGGTGCAATGCTGTTTCACATGGATCGGAATCACTCAACTTCCTCGATTTGAAACGATTCTCGAATCAACTTGAATCCCGGCTCGACATTCTGAAGATCTTCGTCGGCACACTGTTCAGTGACAATGAAAGCGTGACCTTCGTGCTGAAAGGAGTAAGCCCAAACCGTTGTCGGAATGCCGAACATACGGCCTTTCATTTTGGCGGCCGCGGCCGAGTATTGCCCGAACTCGCCGAAATTCTCCGTGGTCAAGTTCGGCATGATTCGGCGAAACGCCAGGACTTGCTGTTGGACAGTGTCAACCGGATCAATTTCCCCCTCGCCAATCATGAACATTGTGAACGCATCTCCTGGACTATCGATCGAAAAATGCGTGTCCGGATCGTAGTCCTCTTCGTCGTCGGCAACTTCCCAATTCCCCGGGTAACTCAAATGAAACTTAGGCCTCTCGACTGACTTCGGGTCATCAATTTCAGCCGGACGTTCCAGTGACACGATAGATTCCAAAAACTCACTTCCCGCATTTGTCGAGGCGACGCCCGCAACAAACCCCACCAAGAGACCAAGAAGCAGCGTAGCTCCGCAGCAAATCAGTAAAAGTGTCTTGGAAATGTTCTTTGGTGTATCCATGGATTCCGTCATATTCTAATGCCTCCAACGAACGGGGACAGTCATGGTCCGAACGAACGAATGAACGGGGACAGTCATGGTCCACAAAGTATTGAACGGGGACGAATGAACGGGGACAGTCATGGTCCACAAAGTATTTTAAGAATAATCGCGATTCCGATGTAACACTTTCGCGCAAAAGGGGTTCTTTGTAGTGTGAGGCAGAAATATGTTTGCCGCTTAGCTTCAGAGATTCCGTTTTGATTCGTAGAGGTGTGTCATGACTCGAGATGGGCGTAAAGAGACGGTCGATCCGTTGGTGGTTGCTCAATACCATTGTGTTAGTCGGGTGGTCCGAAGTGGGTATCTTTTGGGTAGGGACCCCCTCAGTGGCAAGAACTACGATCATCGCAAGGATTGGATCGAGGAATTGACGCGTGAACTCGCGCAGTTCTTTGGGATCGATATCATTGCGATGGCGATATTGATCAATCACATTCATCACCAACTTCGCTCGAGGCCCGACATCGTCAAAACCTGGAGCGATAAAGAGGTAGCTCGACGTTGGCTAATGATCTGCCCGGGCTCGCGGAAGAAACGGAGAAAGCGTCGCAAAATCAAGAAAGGCGAACAGGACCAAGACGACGGACTGCCGATTCAAAGTGAAATTCAGGCACTTGCGAGAAACGAGAAGAAGATCAAAAGAATTCGTAAGCGTCTGAGCAATATATCCTGGTTCATGGGAAAACTGAAGGAAAGGATTTCCCGTCGCGCGAATGCCGAAGACGGGGTTTCGGGACATTTTTGGCAAGCTCGTTTTAAATGCACGCGGCTCGATAGTCCCGAGGCTTGCTTAGCTTGCTCGGTGTACATCGATCTGAATTTGGTTCGAGCGGGTATCGCTACGATGCCCGAAAACTCCTTTTACACCTCAATCTATCGGCGGATCATAGCTGTGCAATCGAGGCGAAAGAAGCAGCAGCGGAAAAAGGAACAGCAATCGGAATCTGAGCTTCCATTCGACATTCACGCCGACGCGTTCTTAGCTCCAATCTACGAGCTTGAAGTAGCAATGTTTGAGAAACATGCCGAGCTCGGCATGCGAGCGTCCGACGATAGCGCTTTCGGTATCGACTTCGAACAATACCTCGAATTGGTCGACAAAACCGGACGACAACTAGTGCCTGGTAAGAAGGGCGTGATTCCGGCCGAACTTCCTCCGGTTCTCGATCGATTAGGTATCGCTCGCGACGTGTGGACGGATTCGATAAAGAATTTCGATAGCTGGACGCGCCGAGTTGTCGGCACTCCAACTGCAATGGCAGAAGCGGCCAAGAAAGCGGGTCGCCAGTGGTACCAGGGCATCGGTCGTTGCCGAGCACTCTTCCCGGAATCACCACCACCCGATAAGTAGCACGACTCAATTGACATCAACCAGTGTCAATTACTCGCCGACTAATCGCCGAGTCTCTTCGGCCTGCGCACTTCGCGCGTCTCGGCCATAGAAATCGAGTGGTACCGCTGTTCAAAAGCGGTTGGGTGCGATCTTCCCCGCCGCAATTCTGAAATCGACCGCGATCAGCAGCCACGCCATCGCCAGTTCAAGCGATTACGACCAGGTATCCCGCGGTTTGGAATGAAAGATGACTGTTCTCGTCTTTATCTCTGCGCACTTCGCGCGTCTCGGCCATAGAAATCGAGTGGTACCGCAGTTCAAAAGCGGTTGGGTGCAATCTTCCCC
>JBLHLE010000461.1:0-6204 GCA_047620805.1 Pirellulaceae bacterium | reverse complement strand
CGCCACCGCTTCCATTGCCGTCGCCGTCGATGGGCAACCCTGCGAACGACATCAAGGTCGGGAGCAGTTCCAGTTGATAGACTCCATCGGGCAGCGAATGACTCACGAATTCCAGTCGAATCACGTTTCGATCGTGAACCACTTGATAGGCATCAGTTGCCACGACGAAATCGGTATCGACGGGCGCATTGGTGCCGAGGTTCGTTAGAACCAAATCGTCCATTCCAAACGCAACACTATCCGTCAATCGAATCTCCATCGAATTGATCGTGCTGCGCTGCTCCGCCCAACTCGTCGGCTGCGATCCGCGAGCAAGATCCGGCGGATCAATTTCGCCCACATTCAGCTCAAACGAAAAGACTCGCGGTGGTCCAGCGAAATCGCTCCCGGGTGTCGGTGGCAATGCCAGCCAGCTGTCGGGGTCCGTGCCCCAGTCGAGATTCTGCTGTCGAGTCAAAGAGTAGAAGCCGCTATCCGCATCTGCCGGCCATGGAGCTACTGCGGCGTACTCGACTTCATCTTCCAAGAGCAGCGGAATGAAGGTAGGTTCATTCGCCGGCGGCAGATCGGGACGGAATAGCTGTATCCGCTCACCGCCGTTGTTGAGGTTCCCAGAAAACGGGCCGACGACATTCACTGTCGCATCGATTTCGTAGTATCCGCGGAATTGGTCGAGCAGCAGTGTGTCCGTTGAGTCAAATCCAACGACAACTAAGAATTCACTGTCCCCGATCATCAGTCCATCGGCGAAGGCGAAATCAACTCCATCGGACAGTTGCCAGTTCGACAAGTCAATTATTCCGCCGCTGTTGTTAAGGATCTCCACGTATTCGAGGTCGAGTGGATCGACGCCGCCAACGCCATCCGGATCGAGAGGGTTGTACATCACTTCGCTGATCACCACTGGCCCGACTCTTGGTCGGCTATTGAAGTCGCCAAAGGTCCGCGATTCCATTGGAGTCAAACTGCCGGTTCCGTTGGGCCAGCGACCGATCGATTCGCCATTTGCGGCAGCACTGAATTCGACGTGATCCATAAAGCGAGTTAATGTGCCATCCAACTCGGCGTCCAGCAACCACACTTCGTCTCCATGAGCGCCATTCAAACTAAAGTCGGTTGGGGCGGCGCCGAGCATTGGATTGAAATCAGCTTCGGTCAGCACGAGATAACTATTGCTGTTGAGTATCGTGTTAGCGGGGATCCGGTACTTGCGATAATTGTTACACGAGTCACTCACGTACCACCCACCGATATTGATTGGCGAGTTGGTCGTGTTGTACAACTCGATGGCATCGATTAACGGCAAATCGGTGTGAGTAAGCACTTCGTTCACCACGACAGTATTGATCGGTCCCAGTCCCGCGGCGCCGGGCGATCCGCCGTATTCCGATGATGCACGCCAAGTATCGGCGTCGTTGAGGTTAGCATTGTTCGGGGCGCCGAGCATATTGGCCACTTCCAGCGAACTTCCCTTTCCATCCGCTCGGCCCGACCATGCTCCGCCATCGCTATAAGTGAATCGAACCAGTGTCGCTCCAATGGAATCGACGACGTGTATCTCTTCTCCACTATTGTTTAGTTTCCCTGATTCAAACTCGCCAGCAATTGGCAGTCCGACGCCGTACAGAGATTCGAACGCCGCTTGATTACTTACTACCAGTACATATTCGTCGGGCTGCAGCAGCCAATCTCCAAACGTGAATTCCACGCCTTCGACTATCTGCGTGCCAGCCAACTGTATGGGTACGGCCGTGGTGTTCGTAAATTCAAGGAATTCCATATCCGCCGACTCGTAAGGTCCTACGACCGGGTCGACTGGGTGATACATGACTTCCGCAATCCGCAGGGCCCCGACGAGCGGATTCGTTGCGGTCGTGGCAACTTGAATCGAATCGCTGCCGACGGAGTGTCCCTGATGATTGAAAGCTTCCAACTCGATCAGATTGTCTCCGGTTACGAGCGGCAGAACGACCTGCCAGCGTTGATCGTCGAGCCACTCGACGGGAACAGCGTCCTGCGAACCCGCCAAACGCACCTCGCGCACATCGACCCACCCTGTTCCTTCCAGTGTTACGAAAGATTCAGCGGTGGATATCGCGTTGCCGCCGTTGCTGGTGACGGCGAAGTCCAGCTGTGCCGGAAGTTGGCCAAGCAAAACCGCAACTCGGGAATCGACGTAGTTAACTTGCGAAGCGTAGGACGCGCCAGTTAGCGAAGAAAAATGACTAGCCCAGTCTTGCAGGTAATCAGAATTCGCGGTCGTGTTGGCGATATCCAACACATGCCCCCAAAAGAGTCGATTATAAACCGGTCGCTCGACGACCTTTCCCAAGTTGTTATCATCGCCGTGGACATCCAGTTGCGTCCACGGATGAGCGTTGATGGAAAGTTGAAACGCGCGGTCGAGATCCCAGGGAATCGCAACGATTTTCTGATCCTCGGGGCGAAGATACATCCGGAAGTTGTGCATGTGAAAACGCGTATACACATCGTCATTGCCGTTGATAGACAACATCGCAACCGTCCGCATCCACTGGTCGACGTCCATCACGTCGGCGACTGCATCTTGCAGTGCTTGACCGTTGAGCGAAAGAGCTTGAGCAAGATCGACCAGCGGCTGATAGTTGTCGGCGGATCGCCCGCCGCGGAGCTGAAAATTCCATCGATACGCTTCTGCGTCGTCACCAAGATCCTGCAGGTCTGGATGCCCGCGATCGTGCGAATATGGGAAGGACAACTTGGGACTCGCCGGGTTTCCATCCACTGTATTTATTGGGGTGTAAAGCAATTCAAAGTTGTAAACCGACGACTGCGATGCGCCGCTTCCGTAGACCGATTCGAGGTACACATCGGATGTGCGGGACATAGCCAACAGCGCGGTACCAGTCTCCTGAGGTCGCGGGGAAATAATGTGAGCTACGTCGTCGTATTGTGTAAACAAATCGTCGCTGGCTCTGTTAAGCAAGTGCTTGGCCAACAGCTCTTTCATGTCGCCACTTCGTTCGATCGATACCGTTTCGTGCACGCCGCGGAACAATTGATCGGGCGGAAATTGCAGGCTAAGTCCTGACACGGATGTATTATTCCGTCCGAAAGCACTTCCCTTAAGCCTCACGCCGACATCGTAAGTCGCCACCGACTCATCGTAGACGACCGTACCGCCATGACGATGGTTACTCATCCGATTCACCGCCTCGTACATGAACGCCGATTCCGACGGCAACATCACAATACGCACGTTGTGTAGCTGGCTAAGGCTTTCGCGGCCATCGCCAACTTGATAGAGAGCGCGGGACTCGACTCCCGCAGGCGGGAACAGTGTCGTAGCTCCAAAAGTATCGTCGCCGCTAACGTAAAACTGAACCACCGAGCCCGAATTCTGAGCCGGGATCTCCGCCGAAAATTCAGTTCCACTGGGCGACATCGCAAGCGTCTGAAACACCCCCTCGTTTACCGAATAATGGAGCGTGACAGAATTGACGCCGTCGTAGTCGGTCGCTTGGATGCTGACAGTTACGGACTGAGTAATATCGGGCACGGCGGGCGAATGTTGCAGGTGCTGATAATCGGGTCCCGCGTTTACTTCGGCCTGCGAATTCAATGCTGCCGGCGTCCCGCCCTCTGTCGGCGCGTCGATTCGAGTCGTCTCTTGCAAAAAATTGAAGTACAGCCGAGTATTCAATTGGTTCGAGCCCGACAGCCACTTTGCTCGAAACGAAATTTCATAGTCCGTGCCGACGTCGATTTGCTGTCCACCGCTGAACGTGGTGCTGGCCTGGTTGTGCTTGTCCTCAGTCGGCCCCGTCGCCCTTAGATGCAGCACTCGATTTGCTGCGTTAGCGGGATCGACAACGACGATGCTGTCGCCATGATCGCCATGCGTACCTATCAATCGCCAGCTGGCGGGAGTTTGGCCCAACAGGTCGCCTTCAAAGCTGCCGTTGGGAAGCAGCGAAGTAGCGGCCCCGTCGGGGTCTTCCACAACAACGATGTCGTCCAGCAATACTTCGCCGCCGTCGAGGAGCCCGAGCACGAATTCGTGAAACAGATCGCGACCCAATCCGTCATCAATTGCCGTTCCCCGGTACGTGTACGTTTGCCAGGCAACTTGGTGCGACTCGTCGCTGGCGGCCCAAGCGGCGGCCGACGAATTGTCGCTAAGCGGATTGCGCAACTCCAACGAACTGCCGTTGCCATCCGCGCCAGCAGGCCAGTTTCCGCCATCGTAGTACTCGACCTCGTCGGCAGCATTGCCGTTGGGTTGTATCAACTGAACCAATTCACCGCCGTTGGCCAAACTGCTGCTGTAGTTCCCAATGATATTCGCAGCGACGCCGGGGTTTTGATTCTGCAACGTCACGGCATCGTTTGCCACGACCAGATACTCGCCGGCGGCAATCGTCCGACCCGCGGGAAAATCGAATGCGATTCCGCCACCTAGCGACCATCCCGTGAGAGCGACGGGATCGGTGGCGCTGCGGTTGTAAATCTCGATCCATTCGAGATCGTTAGTCGCGTATGGCGTTCCGTCGTTCCGAATCGGGTACGAGTGGTACATGATCTCGTTGATCACGAGATCGGTTTCGACGTCGGCGATATTTGCCGAGCCCAGTGTCGGACTAACGACGATCCAGTCCCCTCCTCCATCAGAGACTCGCCCCAACGCGGCCGTGGTGACTCGGGCAGCATCAATGACCACCAATTCGTCAGCCGAGTAGAGATACAATCGCTCCCCAGCCGCTGGCTGGAATCCCAAAGTGGCGGCGTCCAAAGTGAGCAGTGCTCCCGGTTGAATCTCTTCTG
Source organism: Pirellulaceae bacterium (assembly GCA_047620805.1). Classification (GTDB taxonomy): domain Bacteria; phylum Planctomycetota; class Planctomycetia; order Pirellulales; family Pirellulaceae; genus JBLHLE01. The sequence goes on along the minus strand of JBLHLE010000461.1, from coordinate 1,401 downwards.
CGGTAAAAACGAAATCGGGATAGGCTTCGTGCGACGAACGGATGATTAGATTTTCGAGCTGTAGCGGGTCCGTACTGGTCGAGATCAACTCGACTTGAAACCCGACGCCGCCTGAAGTTACCTCATTAAATGCCAGTCCGGGAAGATCAACGTCTGTTGGCGGCGGCGGATTATCGGAGACGTCAAATTCATAGAGCCCTAACAAATTAGGACCATTGACCAGTTTAATAGCGTCGGCGCCGCCATTGCGAATATCGGTGATTTGCTGTGCATTCAAAAGGCCATCGAAGACGAAAACATTATCGATCAGGCCGTGAAAGTACTCGATATTGAACGGATGGTTGCCGATTCGCAGGAACGACTGACTGCCGTTGTGCGTTGCTGCGCCAATGGTGACTTGGTCTTCAACGTACAGCGTTGTCTGAGCGCCCGTGGCGTCAAAGGCAGCGGCAATAAAAGTCCAACCGTCGTTGGTGTTGGCGTTGGCTCCTGTGACCAATCCCGTGGAACTCCCGCCGAATGCAGCGTATCGAGCAACTCCGGTCTCGTTTGTTCCCAACCGCGAGTCGACGGTAATCGCGCGATCGAACCCACCGTTATCGCTGGATAGGATTTCGTGCCTGGCGGGGTTATTGATATTCGTCACCTGCACCCAAGCCCCCATCGTGACGCTTGGTCGCGTCGCGGGGTTTACACTAATGGGTATCTGAGCAAATGAACTGGCACCGTTAAACACGCCCGCTTCGCCTTCGAAACCGGAACCTCCTTGCGTCAGAAAAATGTTCACAGGATTGCCGTCGTTACCCGCAGCCGATGAGTCGCGAAGTATTCCAATGGCCGAGCTTTCGGAATTGACGGCCGCAAAGTTGCGTTGTCCGATTGTGCCTCCAACCTGAGGGCTATGAGTCCAATTGACAACATCCGCTCCGCCGTCTTGATCGACTTTTGCCAACGAAGCTCCCGAACCGTCTGCTGCTATGGGCCAACCACTTTCGTCGTTGTAAGCGAGCGAACTCAGCAGTCGTCGACCGGCTTGGACATTCGTCAACGGGGCGACGCCCAAGTAATTCGCGTTCGGGCGAGTGACAGTTGAAACCGTGTGACTATAGAGCTCCAGCGTTTCGCCGTTGTTCGAGAGACTCCCGCTAAAGGGACCAACTGCGTCCGCGAATCCCGTGGCGACGGCGAGGGCCTGCGGGTCTTTCGCGACAACTAGATACTCTCCGCCACCGAGAACTGTCCCCTCCGGAAAATCGAAAGCAACGCCGCCGTCCACTCGCCATCCCGAGAGGTCCATGTCGACGGCCATTTGATTGTGTAGTTCGATCCACTCCAACGACTCGTCCCCGCCGACGGGGTTGTACATGATTTCGTTGAATACGACAGTGCTGTCCAACACGT
>JBLHLE010000460.1:0-6213 GCA_047620805.1 Pirellulaceae bacterium | reverse complement strand
GCTCGACGGCAGAGGCAGAAGGAAAGACGTAAGGGGCGCCCCCCTGTATCAATTCCTAGAGACCCGAGTTCGGCCCGTAAGCTTCAAACCGCCACGCCTAGGTAAGGATCAATAGCACTATCGGCCGTTTCGGCCATTCACAGAATTGGCAGCTACAAGTAAGGACCCAAACGTCGAATAATCTCTAGCGGACCGCTGCCGTAGCCCCTCGGTGCTTTTCTTAGCAACCAAGTGGTCCCCTTTTGATGATCATCACCATACGGAAAGATACGGAAAGCTACTCGTCGCAGCCACGCAAAAATAGCAAACTCATACGGCCCTCTTCAGCGCCCAAGTAGGACGGGCACTCCTGCCCGTCCAAAGGTGTGACTTTACGCCTGAAACGTAGTGGACTTCGCCAGAAGTCCTGGTGGTGTACGGAGGCCGGGAATTCTGACGAATTCCACTACAAGTGGGCGGAGGTTGCAGAGAGTGGGCGAAGGTTGCAGAGAGTGGCGCTTTCCAACTAAATGCGGCATCTTTACCGTTGGGACGATTCGTATTGAGCCAACTCCAGCGACTGCTGTTGGACTGTGACAAAGTCATAGTTCCCTTCGCCGACACTCGAATCAAGCGCAGAGTAGATCATCCGTTGCTTGGCAGAGTTGTCAAACGGGCCAACGATATAGCAAGGTCGCCCGTCACAGCCGAATTCAACGCCAGCGGGGAGATCGCCGATCGGAATTCCGTCCCAGATTGGCAGCAGTTTCCGACAATCATCCGACGGTGGGAATCCAAGCGATTCGGCATACTGGATACCACCGCGTAAAATTGCGTGCGCGTCTTCGGCGTCAATCGGTTCCAGGATCAGCGTCTCTCTCAAATTAGAGATTATGTCCTCCGTCTCGCCGAGAGGCATCAAGTTTCCGCCACAATCCTTAACCCCCAGACACCAGGTATCGACGAGGAAGTTCGCGAAGGCAACCATTCCTCGAGGTGCTTGCCGTACCAGCGTTACGGCAATCATGCCGCTTTTCTCGCCCGGAGAAAATCCAAACGTTGCCAGCAAGACTTCTCCCGAGCTGGCCGAGGCCATTCTGCCGGAGAGGGAAGCTAAACGTTGCGCCTGCTGGCTGCGCGTTTGCAGTTTCTTTCGCTGTTTGCTCTTCTTGGCAGCCAGTTTTTGTTGACGACGTCGCTCGTTAGCGGCCATGGCTCGACACTTCCGTGCTAAATTTGAAAATGAAGAATTACGCCCTTCAAGCCTCAAATATATCGGATATGCCAGCGTTGGGTAAACGGGAGTTCTGAGCGACATTCGGGTTGAGCCGCTGCGGCGGATCACCAACCGCAATTCGCAGCCATGGCCAGCGCCAAACGGCCCAATCATTAGTTTACGTTTCGATCATTCAATTGTCTGGTCCCATTCGCGAATGCGAACACCGCGTAGCGGTGACGGCATGCCTTTGGATAAGTAGTTCAACGAATTGGGCTGGTCGGGCTGTTGAAGGTGTACCCGATGCCGGTCATTTTACGAAGTGGTCAACCTGGGTGGAAGCTTAAAGTGGTTGTAGCCGAAGTCGCAAGACTTTGGAGTGTCGCCGAACGCCCGAACGCCCGACTCAGCCCAGCACACCCGGTATCACAGAGGGAGACCTGTGGCCCCACGGAAACCGCCCTCGGGTTAGGAAAAGAATGGGCCGTCCAATAACCAGTACGATCATTCCTTGACGAGTTCTGTTCGCGTTGCGTCCGCCGGCTTGAGATGCGTGTCCAGCCAGCCATATATCAGCTGGCGAGATTCATGTGCGACCGAATGTCCGCGGCCGTGAACGTAGAAGCCGAAATTCTGGGGAGCCTCCTCCAGCTCGTAGATTTCCATGATCTTCATCAGCATGAGGAGACGCTGTCGCTGTGTGGGGCCGTGGCCGTCGTTGAGTCCAGAGAGGTCAATGAAAGCTCGCGGCGCGATCAGGGCAATGATTTCGTGAAAGTCGATTGGTGGCATTTCACCTTTGAGCAGACCTGGGCGGATCGGCTTAAAGTAGATGTACCAGTGGTCACGTGACCAACCCGTGACGTTCGGGTTGTGGCGAAAAAAGGAGGCCCCACAGTTGCACGCGGACGCTTTGATACGCTCGTCATAGGCAGCCAAGAAGAACGTTCCATGCCCTCCCAACGAGTGCCCCAATGCACCGATGCGTTCGCCATCGACTTGGTCAAGCGTCTGCAAAACGTCAATCGCAATGGAATGCTCATAAGTGAACTTGCCAACCGCGGTCCACTCTGGGTGCTTCTTGTAGAACTGTCCCGTTTCGTACGAACCTTCCTGCGGAATTCGATGGCCCGAGACGAAGTGTTCTGGGGCGATAACGACGTAGCCTCGTCGGCAGAGATGGTCCAAGTAAGCCTTGTCTGGGTTGTCAATCAGGCCGGCAACTCGCTTCTTGCCAAATTGATAGGTCCCATGCAACGCCACCACTGCGGGTGCTTTGCCGGTCAGTTTCAAAGGCATGCCCAAGTAAGCATGTGCCCGTTCATCCGCCTCGACGGCGTAGCTGATCAACTGCCTGCGATAGATACCGTCGACAACGACCTCTTCATGGACCTTTAGGTCCAGCGGCGGCTTCTGAGGCTTGTGCTGGTCTCGCAGTAGTTCCAAGTATTTCTTCTTCAATTCTGCTCGACGCGTCCGCCAGTCGGCCTTTGTTTTGAGGCCCAGGGTGAGGTCATCCCAAGAGGAATGGATCTGAGGGACTTTAGACAACGAAGGTTGCTCGTTCTCTGCCTGTTCGCCGTTTTGTTCCTGTTCCTGTTCCTGTTCCTGTTCCTGTTCCTGTTCCTGTTCCTGTTCCTGTTCCTGTTCCTGTTCCTGTTCCTGTTCCTGTTCCTGTTCCTGTTCCTGCTTCGGCTTCGGCTCTGTCCGGTCAGTTGGCAACAAAGTTCTCATCGCCTTGGTGAGCACTTGCTCCACTTCTGGTGCAACTCGAGAGACGATTCCGGTCTCATAGCCGCCCTGGGTGTAGGCGATGCTGGTGCCGATATAGCCGGTGCCGTAATCGCCGTACGCAGCCATGGCGACAAAGTGATTGGGGCTCATTTTCTGCGCGGCCAATTGATATTCGACAAACAACTCGCCTGGCATATGCAGGATCCTGGCGTTGCCCAGACTGAGGCAACTGATGGAGATGCGATGTCCCATTTTCATGCGACGCAGGAAGGTCAGATCCCGCGCGGCACGCAATCGATCTCTTTCTTTTCCTTTCGGGTCAACGAGCTTCGCCACGAGTTGCTCTTCGACGAGAGTCTTTCGGACCGGCAGAGCAACGGGCACGGCTTGCCAGTGGACATCGGCGGACGTTACTAGTTGTTTTTGTTGCGACTTCCAGGCCTGTTGCATCCCGTCGGCCAGCCGTTGGGCCAAAAGGGGGCGAATTGGTTTTGAGCCATCGTTGTACTTCCCTGCGGCCACATTGCCGCCGGCGCCGTCGAAATGAATATGGGGAACACCGGGGAGCGCTTTTTCGCGGATCTCGCGGGCCATACCAACGAAGTCCCAATTCACGGAACCCTGGCCGTAGTAACTCTGCGGGTGCGTGGCATAGTAAGTCAACACGGCGCGGGGTTGGTCGTCGCTCCAGAAAGTTATCAGCTTAACAAATGGGTCAATCGTGCCTTCCGGAGCTGCTCGGGCGGCGGGGTTTCTACCGCCACTGCTCTGCCGTTGCAGCGCCACTCGACCGTCCGCTCCAAGAATACGCCGATTCGAGGCCACTTTTTCCACGCGGCCTGTGCCCAGGCCAATGTGGGTAACTGGTTGAGCCGTACCGACGGCTGCGTTGGCGGCTGCGGCAACGCGTTCCATCACGTCGGCATCAAAGTCAGCGTTGGAATATTTTCGAGCCAAATCGTGCTTGGCCAGCAGTCGTTCGGTGGCGAAGTCACTACCGGGCGCGTCGTGCTGATGTAACGTGTGCAGAGTGACTCGCTCTGCTGTCGTTCCGACGGCTTGTGCCAGGGCTTCCCGAAACCGGTCGTGACTCTCGTTGGCGATCCCAACCCAGTCAAATGCGCAGAGTACAATCGGCTGGTCGGCGCCAAGCAAGATGATTCCGCGAGCGGTCAGCGGCGTCACGATTTCCATCGCCGGCTTCACGCCACCATTGCAGAGCGGTGAACCAAGCGGAGGCGTCACGTCAGTTCGAAACGTCGCGACTCGCAGTGGCTCGGCCTCGGCTCCCTCAACATTTGTTCCGGACGGGTGCGCTAAAGTCATAGCGAGCAACAGAGCAATTTGAGCGCGAGTCATCAATTTCCTTCCGCATGGGCGTCAGAGGCTAACCAATGCATTGTAGGACGCGCACTCGGCGCCGTTAACCCATACCCGATCCGTTTTCGTGATTGGTCGTTCACGTGAAGATTTGCTTTCACGCCCAGTTCTCAACGGGGCGTACATTGCGGTGTTCCCCACGACCTCCATCGTGTACTTGCCGGTATGAGAACTAAAGCAAGGCCCACGAAAACTTCCCATTCCCATGTTTTTCCTGTCCCCGCGTTTGCCGAGGAAAGGGGAAATGGGGAAGGTCGCGATTCGGGCGTAGTTTCAAACCGGCACGCCCTCGACGCGAGCGGTTTGTTGATTCAAAGTACGATGGCCTTCCAAGGCAGGCCGTCGTGGAGCCGTTCGACGGCCTTGGAAGGCCATCGTACACCCGTCAGTTCGCCAAACTCGACTACATCAACAAGCCGCGAGGTCGTGTTCGTTTCTTTAGGAACGGTCCATCTGATATGATCACCTGGAAAGAAATATCGGAACTAAACAGAGGGGACGTTCACGCCATAACATCGCGCCCATGCTGGGGTATCTGATCGCGGAGTAGCCGACACCGCGTTTACAAATGGAATGTCAACCGCGGCCACCCGATTCTCGCCACCGTTATTTGGCAACCCTTACACAGGGATCACTTCCATGAACCGCCGCCATTTCACCATCGCATGCACGCTCATGGCCGTCGGCATCGTTGCCACAATTTCGCATGACGTTACCTCCCGAGTCGCGAACGCGAACCCGTCCCTTGCTCCGTTTGAGTTTCATCGTCAAGGCGCAGCCAGCCCTGAAGGCGCAGCCACAGCGCTGTTTCGTGGTGTTGCCACGGAATCGCCAAGACACTTCGTCCAACATCTACTTCTCGGCGTCTGCGATGGCCCGATAGATACGCTTCAGAAGTTTGCAGAGCTGGACCGCGTACGCGGCTGCGCCAGGGTAAGGCGACTGGCTCGACGTACAGAAATTACTTACCTCGGTTGGGTCGAGCGATTCATACGTCATGTTCGATCGATTGAAGGGGACTGGGTACATCCCCCAAATGTCAAGTCAACACGTCAACCAATTCCTTACCTATCTTGCCGTCGATCGCTGCGTTGCGGCCGGTACGCAAAATCAGGCACTCGCAGCGCTCGTTTTCTTGTTCAAACGAGTTCTTGAACGAGCTGGCCTCGTCATCAATGCGATTCATGCTAAAACGCCGCAGCGATTGCCGGTCGTACTCAGTTCGCTCGAAGTCGCGGGCGTGTTGGACAAAGTGTCTTGGCGATTCCGTGGCAACACCACGAAACAGGGCTGTGGCTGCGGCTTCAGGGCTCGCTGCACCTTGGCGATGAAACTCAAACGGAGCAAGGGACGGGTTCGCGGCTTGGGAGGTAACGCCAAACGAGATCGTGGCAACGACGCCCACGGCCATGAGCGTGCATGCGTTGGTGAAATGGCAGCGGTTCATGGTCGTGATCCCTGTATAAGGCGTTGCCAAATAACGCTTGAGGTGACGTGGCCCGAGGAAACGATTATGGTGTTCAAACCGAACTGCGCCGAGGCCCACGTTCACCGAACGTTCTACGACGACTCCGTTGGGTCAACACTCATGGGCGATTGTGGCAAGACGATCTCTTGCCCGCACGCGCGGTGCCGACACCCCGTCCACACGTGACGATCCGAAAGATGAAACGAGCTGCCGGAAAGTGGGCATTTCACCCAATCATGTGTACTTATTTTGACTTGGTTGTGCCTGATGCACGGGTAGAGCGTGCGTTGAAGTTTGTCGTTTTAGCGCGAATGACGGACGACGATCTCTATGCGGAATCTATCCGACACTGGCGGCAAGTTGTCCTGAAACGAACGCCCTCATGCACCCTTTGGCCGTCGGTTTAAGTCAGCACGCAAGTATAACGGCCCCAACT
>JBLHLE010000459.1:0-6219 GCA_047620805.1 Pirellulaceae bacterium | reverse complement strand
CGGGGGGTTGCGGGTCCAGTCCGTTACCGACGCCGTTATTACCTTTGTCGTTCCCAGCGTCGTAGTCCCAGTTCTCACCGCCACCGCCTTGGTTGCCGGGGTTACCTGGGCTCGTGCCTGGCCCATCGTTGATCGGTGGGTTGCCGGGGGGTTGCGGGTCCAGCCCGTTACCGACTCCGTTATTACCTTTGTCGTTCCCAGCGTCGTAGTCCCAGTTCTCACCGCCACCGCCTTGGTTGCCGGGGTTACCTGGGCTCGTGCCCGGCCCATCGTTGATCGGTGGGTTGCCGGGGGGTTGCGGGTCCAGTCCGTTACCGACGCCGTTGTTACCTTTGTCGTTCCCAGCGTCGTAGGGATTCTCGTCACCCCAGAAGTCGAAAGCATCACCATTTCCGTGGCTTCCCGGATTGGTTTCATCCATGTCCGTTACGTCAATTTCAACGTCGGCCATCTCATCGATTGAGAAATCTCCGAGGACAGTCGCTGAGAGTAAGACACGGTCCTCCAGCCGTTCAATGCCAAAATTCGTTTCCGTTTCGTTCCCTTCAGTGTCATCTAAAGTATCGGTGTTATCAGCAAACAAATTGTCGAAGACTGATGTGTCTCTAGATTTACGCATTTCCAACTCCACTCTCAAAAGAGGAACTCATCAGAGATGATTACTGATGTTCCCTGAAAACTCCAACCACACGATACGAGTCGAATACACATTTATAGGAAGGATAGGTTTCGATCGTCATACGGGCGCTAAAATCAGGTGTTTTCCCGCAATATTCGTCAATGCAATGAAGGACAACCCAATCAATGCTGCCAGCCGGAACTTTCTGTAAATGTGACGAGGCCGGTAGGAAAAGATCGGGAACATTTTCGTCCGAAGGCCTGTTGGAATAGTCAACTCGACTTATTGTTCGTCAGGATCCTAAACGGTTCCGGGATCGGTCCCGAATAACTTGACGTGTTTTTCCGCACGAAATCGACCAAGGCAGGCGCTCGAAAATGAAGCCATTGTTTAAGCCGCGAGCAGTGGAACAATTAGCACGATAGAAGAAGCGAATACAGAGTGAACTTAAAAGAAAGTTCGGTCCGAAACGCAGTGTAAACTCGACCAAAATTCAAGTTGTCGAAAATGCGTTTACTGAATCCTTCTAACACGATACTTCGGCCGTCAGCGCGTGTCACGCGAAAGAATCGACCAGCGAAGTACAAGTGCTTGATAGCTTGATAGCTTGTTAGCGGCCAATTCGGCAAGTGGAATCCACGGCGAATCAGATGAAATCGCGTTCTCCAAACAAAAGGCCTGAGTTTTACAATGGAACTTAATTAGGATTCGCAAGAATGCAGCAGTTTTCCTTGTAACCGGATGTGAGCCAATCGCGTTCCCAAGCTTGGCAGTATAGTCAAGGCGACTATTAATAGTTTCGCATAGACTCCAAGGCATGCTTCATTAAACGCTCCAGGCCGCCGCATTATATGCTTCGGAGCCGTTTCCGCTTTCCGTCGATTTACGTCGATTTACGTCGATTTACGTCGGTATCCGTCGGTATCCGTCGATTTACGTCGATTTACGTCGGTATCCGTCGGTATCCGTCGGTATCCGTCGGTATTCGTCTTGGAACGTCAGTTATCGTTTTGGGCTGATTGAAAAAGAAAGCGGTGACAAGTCACCGCAGTCCAAAGGTAAAGACCATCACCGGGAACTCTTTGGAGTGCTCCGGCTTGTCGGAGCATTCTTTTTCATTTGCGGCTTGCGTCTCTTAGGTCGCCTGGACTTGTTCAAAGCTGATTGAAGGAAGGAGACATGTCCGGTGGAGTTGAAAAGGTCGTTGAATGACAACTTGTTGTCGAAAACACTTCGCGCCGATCTGACAAAATCTCGTCGATAAGTAACGCGTACAATTGGTCAATTAATGCCTCGCTAAACTCACTAGCTCGCCGCATAATCTACTTGCACCGTCTTATAAACTAGCTCGCGACCCGTAACTTGCAGTACTGCCATATCCCTAAAAAAGAATCGACTTAGGAGCCTGTTTCCAAGCACAGCTACCGTCTAACAGCTATCCTCTTTAAATGGTCCCTCGAATGCGCGTTCGTATGAAATGTTTCGTCCCTTTGTGCTGAAACATCCGTCTTTACGCCTCCGTTTGATTGTGGCATTGACGTTCGCGGCATTCCCGATAATGGTTGCGATTCTTGGTTTCGCCGTTGCGATGCGTCGCCGTTGCGATGCGTCGCCGTTTCGGCAGCGCACGAGTCGCCCAGCTATTTAGCTATTTAGGATACTAGGTGAGCCGGGGCAGCGGATTGGAACGCCCTTCAGTTTATTGGGGAAATCCAATACCTCTCATTTGGCGGCCGAAAGCTCGCGAAAAGGTGCGATCTGACGCGTTCGACGAGTTCTTGCTGTGTTGCTAGAATGAATACAGCGACGGGGGCGTCCAAGTTTCAGTGGAATCAGACGATGGTAGATCGTTTTCGGACGTTTCTGTTTTTACTTGCATTCGTATTGAGTTCGATACTTCCACTGGTCGCCCAAGTTGGATTCGCCAAACCGGTAGCGATGTTCGAAGTAAACTCGTTAACAGACCGGCTCAGCCTAGACTTTGACAACCTGCCATTGGAAGAAGTTATAAAGTATTTGCGAAGTCATACGGACTTTGTTTACGTCCTTGACCGCAACGCTCTTGACGATATTGGAATCGACCCCCAAACCAAAGTCAGTCTAAAAGTCGAGAGGATCCAGCTTCGATCGGCACTTAACATTATCACGGGCTCGCTCGCCCTCGACTGGCGCGTTGACGACAAGCAGATCACGGTCTCAACACCTGAAGAGATCGAAAATAAGCTCGACGTGATCAAATATGAATGTCGAAATCTCGTTGGCTTCCCCGAGTCGGCAGCAGATTACGATTCTCTCATCGACCTAATTGGATCGTCGATTGCCCCCGCGAGCTGGCCAGATGGACAGGGAGCACATTTGGCTATCGAGGCGTCTGGTGGGTATCTCATTGTCCCGCAAACTCAGCGAGTCCATGCCCAAATTGCTCAATTCATGAGCGCTTTAAACGGACTGAAGAAACAATACGACGGGGATCCCAACGTCGTCATAACGAAATCAGAATTCCCGACGGATCCGAATTTCGCAACAAAGGAAAGGCTCCGCGAAAAGCGAATGGAACTCGAATTCATAGATGCGAGACTTACGGATGTCTGCGATTATCTCTCGCAGCAATCGGGACTCAATATTGAGCTGGACCGATCACCATTGAAGTCCAAAGGCGTTTCCCCATACGATCAACACACTTTCCGCACTTCGGAAGCGCCATTGGAAGTTATCTTGAGACGGCTGACTCGTAAATTGAAACTTTCGTTCAGCGTGCGAGATGAAGTCGTTTGGATTGCGGCACAAGACGAAGATAATGATAACTCCTCATTGGCGATTTACCCCGTTCGCGATCTAGTTGATGTGGATGCGAATAGCCGGTTAACGTATGACGAGCTAATCAGGGCACTTCGACGAGTCATATCGCCCAGAACCTGGACTGCGGACGGCGGCTCGATTAGAGAGTTTCGGTCTGCCAACGCTCTGGTCGTCGAGCAGCAACCTCGCGTTCATCGGCAGATTGAGGAATTGTTGAGGCAATTGCGGAAAGATCGCAGCGAGTTATCGGCGGCCTCGGCACTACAAATCACCGAAGCAGATAAGACTGTTCAATTAACAGTCTACCATCGAATTGACGCGCCAGCTTCCCCGGATTTTGCCTTCGATCTTGTGCGCGACCTGAAGCGGCAGTTGCCGGAGTTGAATGCGGGTGATACGTCCGTGACGATGCTTCCGGGAACCTTGGTCGTACGTGCGAATGCAGCTACGCATTCAGGTATCGAAAGAATATTGCTTCGACTCGACGTTTGGAATCCTCAGCCGTTTCGTCCTTCACTTGGTTCAGAGCGATTCGGACGTTAGTTTTACTTGGTCATATATAGTTGCGTGTGAGGTCGACTTCAAAGAGGAATAAATATGATGTTTCGTTCAACATTCGTCGCGTTTGCAATAGTCGGAATTTCGTTATCGAGTGGATTGGCGCGAGCGCAGGAATTGAAACCTGATGAGCCAGGGAAGAAGTCGACTCCCGCAGTTTCGTCGTTGTCAGATCGGATTTCCGTTAATCTAAAACGAACACCGCTGGCTGAATTTGCGGAGTTTATTCGGGCCAATACGGCATTCGATTGTGAATTGGATATGCCCGCACTCGACGATGTCGGGATCGACCCCGACACGGAAGTGACGGTCAAACTGGCCGGGGTATCTCTCTATTCCGTTCTGAATAGCGTGACCAGGCGACTCGAATTGGATTGGCGGTTGGATGGTAAGTTGATCGTCGTCAGCACTCCCGAGTACGTAGAATCGCGGCAAGTTGTCCGCACCTATAATTGCGCAGATTTGTTTTACGACCCAATTGAAAAAACTATCGACCGCAATCGGCTAGTCGACTTGATCCAGGGCGTGGTCGCGCCCTATTCGTGGGAGTCAGTCGGTGGCCCTGGCGCGATTACTTCGTATCGGGAGTCGTTACTGATATCCCAAGGATTTCACACGCATGAAGATGTTTCCGAATTGTTGACAACCCTGTCGCAGATCGCAAAAACCTACGACAAAGATCCTCATGCCGTCATTTCTCAGATCGACTTTCCCAACGATCCGTACAGTAAGCTTCGGCGACAATTACAAGATAAACGAATTCGCTTGGAGTTCACCAACGCCAAATTAGGCGACGTCGTACGGTACATTTCGTCCGAGACAGGAATCAACTTTGAGCTCGACGAAAAATCGCTGGACGAGATCGGGATATCGCCGAATGTTACAGTTACATTTGAATGTAAAGAGACTGCGTTGGACCAGGCGTTGAAACGAATGTTGAAGGACCTTGAGTTGACATACGTGATCCGCGATGAGGTTGTGTTGATTTCTACTCCCGAAGAAGCCGAATGCAAACTTGCCGTCCGGATTTACCCTGTACGGGACCTCGTCATTGATCGCAACAGCAAAGAACTCGAAAGGGCGCTCTACAGAATCGTAACGCCGCAAAGTTGGGATCATAATGGCGGTCCGGGGACAATTGACAGATTCGAGCGAACAACATCGCTCGTCATCGCGCAGACGGACTATGTACACGACCAGATCCGAGTGTTGCTTGAGCAGCTAAGGGCGGCGAAAGCCGAGACATCCGCCGAAGCGAAGCAACAGCTAAATGATGCAGAGCAAAGAGTTCAAGTGCAGATTCACTATTTCCATAGCGCTGCTGAGAAACCAATTGCCGACGACGTTCTGAAGATTGTGAAGGAAAATATTCCTGAACTTAGCGACGATGCAATCAAAGAATTCGGGAATTCTGTCTCAGTACTAAATTCAAGAGTGATCGTCCGCGCTCCAGCTTCGGTCCATCGGCAAATTTCGAATTTACTTGAACAGCTCGGGATTAATACAATCGCTCCGGAGAGGGAGGAAAACAAGTAGCTATTCGATTTGAACCTAGATCCTGAAGTAGTCCGCAGTTGGATTCTTGAAGGGAACAAACTGAGATAAATAACTCGTTTCCTGACATGGCGATTTCGCGCTGCCCACTCGCGCCCCCTTTTGTTTCGACTGATTTGGAATAGTGGTTACCGCCTTTCGCTAGCAAGTGCTCGACGTCCAAAAGCAACTCAGAGATTTTTTGCGTAGATCTGTTCTTGCCCGGTAGCCACATTATCGTCAGATCCTCCGCCGCGCGCCAGTCGCGATGCTCGCAATAATTGACACGCGTCGCTATCTTGCCCATAATCGCGTCGTTGAACCCGCCGGCTCGTATTCAAATTCCTCTCCAGTTATCAGTTTCGATAATAGGGTGTAGATAATGATTAAACGTAGAGAGATGCTCCATGGAATGGCAGCCGCCCTTGGCGCGCCACTTGGCTTGAGCATATTGCCGGACAATGCCCGGGCGGCAATCACATCAGCTGGCACATCAGCTGGCACATCAGCTGGCACATCGGCTGGCGGTCCAAAACGGATAATTTTCTTTTTACAGAACCATGGCTTTGATCCATTAACCTGTATCCCCAAGGGACTCAAGGAAAGTTGTGCTCTCGACGGTGTGACCCTTGCGGAGCCGATGCAGGCATTGGAGCCTTACAAGGACAGGATGCATATCATTACAGGTTTGCATGGCCGTCATACGAGCC
>JBLHLE010000458.1:0-6226 GCA_047620805.1 Pirellulaceae bacterium | reverse complement strand
GGCGTCTCGGTTGGTTCGACAACCTGCCAGCGTTTAAATATCGCGCTAAAATGTCGCGTTTTTCGGTAATGCGCCGTTTTCGTCAATCGAATACGTTTTCGTCAACTGGCCAAAACTCGGCGGCAGCGTTGGATATGAATATAGCTTCCCAACAGAATAAAACTACCAGACACCGGATAACTACCAGACACGCTAAAACCAACTGACAACGGGCGGTAATGGCTGGTTCGCGGTGGCGGCGGCAATTGCTTTGACTTGCCCAGCCTAGTCGTCACCGATAGACTGAAATGTTCGATTTTCCGGTTTTCTGAGTGAGGGCGCCCATTGCGGGCGAAACGAGATGGCCCGAGTGGTACTAGCGATGTCTGGCGGTGTTGATAGTAGTGTCGCTGCGCACCTGCTATTGCAGCAGGGCCACGAGGTTATCGGCGCCTTTATGCGTCATGGCGAAGAGGCAGTGGAGGCCTGCAAAGTTGGCGATGGCCCGTCCCCAATCCTGCCGATTTATCAGCAGCGACCGGATCATAAACAGGGCTGTTGTAGCGCGTCAGATGCCGCCGACGCTCGCCGAATTGCCGATATGCTCGACATCCCTTTTTACGCCTTGAATCTCAAGTCCGAGTTTAAGCAAATCATCGACTACTTCGTCGAAGAGTACACGGTTGGTCGAACTCCAAATCCCTGTGTGATGTGCAACAACTGGCTGAAGTTTGGAAAGCTGTTTGACTATGCCGATAGCGTTGCCGCCGAATTCGTTGCAACTGGTCATTATGCTCAACTGGTCGAAGGTGACGACGGGACACAGGAGCTGCGCCGCGGAGTTGACGACGACAAAGATCAATCCTATGTCTTGTTTGGCATCAAAAGCGAGTTGTTGCCGAGGATGTTGTTGCCAGTAGGTGGATATCGTAAACCTGAAATTCGAGAAATGGCAGCTGGGTTGAGTCTGCGCGTAGCAGACAAGAAGGATAGTCAGGAAATCTGTTTTGTCACGTCTGGCAAGCACGATGAATTCGTGCGACAAAGACGAGGCGATATCGACATGTCGGGCGAGATTGTGACGACCTCTGGCGAGGTCGTTGGAACTCACCCCGGCATCGAGCGATTTACGATCGGGCAACGCAAGGGATTGGGAGTCGCGATGGGCGAACCCTATTTCGTAGTCAAGATCGATCCCACTTCGCGACGGGTAATCATTGGCAAAATCGAAGAACTTGGCCGCCGCGAATTAACGGCGAATCGAACCAATTGGATAGCGGATCCTCCACAGGAACCCTTTCGCGCTTTAGTACAGATTCGCTACAACAGTCCGGCATCCGAAGCCATTGTCGAAGTGCTTGCGGACGGTCGCCTGAAAGTAGATTTTGACGAGCCGCGAAACGGAGTGGCTCCGGGGCAAGCTGTCGTTTGCTACGATGGTGATCGAGTCTTGGGTGGTGGTTGGATCGAGTAGCACTGGCGTCGAAATGCACTGGCGTCGAAATGCACTGGCGTCGAAATGCACTGGCGTCGAAATGCACGAACATTTATCCATCGTCGTCCGTGCTTCCGCGACCGCGATTTAATGTGTCACGATCTTCTCCAGGGTTTGGGAATTCGACAAGTCCAGGCCTGTGTTTTTCATCGAGCAGAGCTCCGGCAATCGATCTAGCATGCTGTTGTCCCGTCTGTAGTGGATCCGAAATGTTGGGGACGGCGTCGGGGTCCCGTTCCTCTTTGAACATGTGCAGCGTTTGCGTGGGGAATGCAAATTGAACGCCCAGCTTCTCAGCTAAACGCATAATGTCGACGTAGAGTCGATGTTTCTCACGTAACTCGACGGACCAATCTGGACATTCCACAAAGCAATACAGCATGACTTCTAACGCGCTATCGCCGAAGCCGTTTAAGTAGACGTGATAATAGTCTTTTCTCGTGTAGGGATGTCGACGAACTATCTCGCGTATTCCTTCGCAGAACGCATCGATCTGTTCCGGTGTCGAGTCGTATTGAATTCCTAGCGTGGCAGTGATTCGACGGTATTGTCGTTTGCCCAGGTTGTCTACAATTGCGGTCGTCAGGCGACTGTTAGGAAGTGTGATCAGTGAATTGTAAAACGTGCGGATGCGAGTGCTGCGGAAACCGACGGCTTCGACCGTTCCTTCCACTCCGTCAGTTTTGATCCAGTCACCGATCTCGAAAGGGTGATCAATTAAAACGGTGGCCGTTCCAAACAGGTTACTTACGGCGTCCTGCGAAGCGAGTGCCAACGCCATCGCCCCAATCCCCATCGCTCCAAACAATCCGGTCAGCGGAAGGTCGAAGGTTTGAGCAATCGTCAGAACGCCGGCGCAAATGGCAACAATCTTTAGCGTCCGCGAGACGAGTGGAATGAGCATGTCGTCGAATTTAGACACGGTTCGAACAGCTCTCCGCGCCCAGAATGTCGCTCCCAGATTGATAAAGCCAAACAGCGTCCAGACTGCCGTGATAACGCAAATCGCTCTCAATAATACAACGGAAGCCGAACGCAGATACGCAGCCCATTCGATACCGAGGTTCAGAAATAGTTCGCTTCGCGTGTCAAGCAATACGTAGTTGACGCCCCAGTACCAAATGGCGGACTGAAGGCAGAGTCCGATCGGACGCCAGACGTGCTGATAGGTGCTGGCATCGGTGTCCCCGTGGCGAACGCGGAACCACAGCCGAGTCAGCGCTCCCAAGGCAGTGCAGACGATCCAGTGGACGATGATGCCAACGCATACGATAACGAAACCAGCAATCCATGGATTCCTCAGCAAGGTGTCGCGAAAGAAGAGTTCTTGTGTTTTGCGTCCGACCGATTGTTCCGATTTGTTTTCTGTTGTCAGGACAACGTTTTCTTGGTTGTGCCATCTTTGCCACAACTCTGGAATGACTTCCACCGTCTCTGCACTGAAACGCCAAAGGTCGTCTTCGCCCCGCGACAATTGGATCATCGTGACATCGGTGAGTACGTGATCCTGGATGCCTTGTATCACCTCAGCCATGGTGAACTTATCGATGTCTTTCGGCATTTTGGTCGGCAAGACCGAGTAGTCGATGCGAAACATCTTGTCCAATACGCCGTTCTTAAGTTGGAGGGCATAATCTTTCGCGGTCTGATTCTTGACTTCTTCAAGGGCGACGATTTGACTAACGTCGAGGCATTTTGCGGCCAAGTCGAGGTCGTTTTCGTTGACAGCTGTCACAAAGGTCCGAATCGTGTCCGCTGGACTGGCAAGCTGTTTTGCAAGTTCCGGGTCTACTGTGGGAATAGCGGGAGTTTGGGCAGGATCGCTAGTCTCCGGTTCCTGGCAGAGCGCAGTGGTGGCGCAACTCGTTGCGACCAAAAGCACGTAAGCGAGGAGTTGTAAAGAGTTGTGTATAAAGTGGCGAGCCATAATTGCAGCTCCTCCTTGAATCTTGCTGTAGTCAACCAACGCGACAGTTTGGCAAAAATAACAGATATTGGAAAGAGAGAAGGGAATCGGAGAATGCGGATTGTAAATAAGGAATTCGAAATCGGCTGGCGTTTTTCCTTTTTCCCTTCATCCTTCGTTCGCACGGCATCGCTATACTAGAAAACTATCGTGGCCATGCCTGCAACCGCGACACTGATGCACTCTCGTAAATAAGGTTTTTGTGAATGTCAGAATCGACGACCGATGCACCCTTGCGAATGATGATATTGGGAGCTCATCCCGACGATGCGGAATTTCATGCTGGCGGACTTGCTTGCCGGTACGCCGAGCTTGGTCACACCGTGAGGATGATTTCAGTGACCAACGGCGCGGCTGGACATCATTTTCGCACTCCCGAAGATCTCGTGACGACTCGTCGCGCGGAGGCTGCAGCGGCGGGCCACGTCATCCAGTCCACTTACGAGACGTGGGACTTTCCCGACGGTCGCCTGCTTCCGAGTCTCGAGCTGCGGGAAAGACTTATTCGCGAGATTCGCACCTTTTCGCCAGACCTCGTGCTCACTCACCGAGTCAACGATTATCACCCGGACCATCGCGCAGTTGGCCAAGTTGTTCAAGATGCGTCGTACATGGTGACCGTTCCGCTGGTGGTACCCGACGTTCCGATCGTCGAACGGGAACCAGTGGTAGCCTACATGCCCGATCTGTTTACCAAACCGTGTCCGCTGCAGCCCGATGTCGTCTACGATGTCACACGGCACGTGCCGACCGTTGCCAAGATGTTGGCCTGCCACCGCTCGCAAGTGTTCGAGTTCTTACCTTTTAATCAAGGTATTGCCGATCAAGTTCCGGAAGACGAAGAAGGGAAGCAGCAGTGGATCAAAACTTGGTATTGCGATTGGATTCGTCCGCGTGCGGATCGTTTTCGTGATGCATTGGTCGCTGCGTATGGTGAACGCGCCAGCGATATTGAATACGTCGAAGCGTACGAGGTCAGTGAATATGCAGGCTCAGCCGATGCGGCTGGACTGAAACGATTATTCCCTGTCGACGAATGATTGCCGCGAGGCTCTTTCATCGCTTGCGAAATCTCGTTTCGGCAGCAAACTAAATGAACTTCGTTTTACCTGGAATTGCAACTTCCGGCATTTCGATCGCACCCCATTCGTATTTGGGGGGAGTGAGATCTTCTTTTGAATTGAGAGCTTGCTCCCACGTCACTTCGTCACCAGTGTACGTTGCCATCCGCCCCATGATCGCCATGAGCGTACTGTGGGTCATGTAAACGCCGTTGTTGATCGGTTTGTTATCGCGAATCGACTTGAAGAGTGCGTTGTGTTCTTCCTGGTAGAAGTTGTTGATCTTGCCTTCGAACGTCCAGTTCTTTTGGCCCTCAATGTTTATACCGTTCTTGCTTTCGCGGTAGCTGGCTCGACCTTTCGATCCAACGACTTGAGCGCTCATGTCATTCTTGCAGCCCCTGATTTGCCGGGTGTTGCTGAAGAGTTTGGCACCGTTTTCGAATTCGTAAGTAACGCTGTGGTGGTCGAAGATGTTCCCGTGTTCGATGCCGACGCGAACCTGCCGACCTCCCATGCCTACTGCTTTGACGGGGTACTGGTTATTCATCGCCCAGGCACAAGTGTCGAGGAAGTGGACATGCTGTTCGACGTTAAAGTCTCCAGAGAGCCAGGTGAAGTAATACCAGTTTCGCATCTGCCAGTGCATGTCGGTCCAATCGTCTTGTCGATTGCGGACCCAAATACCACCGCGGTAGTCATTTGCTTGAAGGGTATGGACTTCGCCAATCTCACCATCGTGGATGCGCTGAGTTAACTCTTGGAAGCCGTTGTTGTAACGCAGGCACAAACCGGAGACGACCGAGAGGTTTTTCTTTTTCGCTTGCTCGCAGACCTTGAGCACTCGGCGGATTCCCGGTCCGTCTACGGCGACGGGCTTTTCGGCAAAGACGTGTTTATTTGCGTTGATAGCTGCTTCGAGGTGCAGAGGGCGAAAGTGCGGTGGTGTCGTCAGCAACACGACGTCACTAGCTTCGATTACATTCTTGTAGGCATCAAACCCGACAAACTGTCGTTCTTTGGGTACGTCAATCTTTCCCGCGACGTCTTCGCTTTTTTGCAGTTGCAGCAGACTCAACTGAAGTCGGTCATCGAAAGCATCGCCCATCGCGACGAGCTTAACATTGGGGTCAGCCAACATAGCCTGCTTCGCAGCCCCAGTACCACGACCGCCGCAACCGATCAAACCAACTCGTAGCACATCGTTCCCCGCCGCGTGAACACGTTGCGGCTGGCCCATTACGGTGGCGCCAATTACGGTTGTGCCAACAGCTGCCCCAAGGGCGGTCGATTGTAAGAAGTTGCGTCGAGTCGTCATCGGATTAAATTCCTTTTGAAAGCGGTGTTTCTTTTTCGGGCCACAAACGACATCACTGTTAAATTGCCGCGTTTGCAATGGACCGCTTGGAGAGGCGGTCATTCACTTTGCAGTGGCCGGATTTCCATATTGCGGAAGAATACTTCGTTCGATTCATTCTGGAGCAAAATCTTGCCGGCTTGCGGAAAGACGTTGTAGCATTCGTTCACTGTCGTGCCGTTGATTTTTATCGTGACTTTGTTCGCGCGACAAATGCATTCGACTTTGGTCCACTTTCCAAAAGGGCTGGCGACGTCGTCTTTCCCGCGCGTGTCGACTTTCTCTTTAAAACCTGGTTGATGTTTTGACCACCAAAATTGTCGCCCGCTATATGCAGTCGGTTCGCCGCTCGGTGACCAGCGAGTGCG
>JBLHLE010000457.1:0-6233 GCA_047620805.1 Pirellulaceae bacterium | reverse complement strand
GTCCACGATTTTGCGCTCAACGAAAACTCAGACACTATCTATGCAGTAGGGCACAGTAGTTTGAGCGTGTGGGAAATGAAAGAGTAGGGAAATGAAAGAGTAGGGAAATGAAAGTTACCAGTTGCAAATGAGAAACAAACCTCAAGCAAAAGATTTCAACATACAAACGTAGAATAGAATCATCTCGTTTTCGTCATCGATGTTTTGCTATTTGCTATTTGCTTGTCTTTTGTCTTTTGTCTTTTGTCTTTTGTCGTTTGTCGTTTGTCTTTTGTCTTTTGTCTTTTACCTACCCTCTATCGTACTTTGCATTTGAAGCGAATCACGCCACCCTTGTTAACCGGCAGTGGTTTGGCGATTTCCCATCGCAGTACCAACGATTCGCCTTCATTCTCAATCGTGAAGAATTCGGAGTCGATATCACACTTCGCACTGTCTGGCACATATTCCAAACGAGTAGTGAGGTTGTCGATAATTGTTACGTTGCCGACAACTTGGTCGCCGATGTTGTCGAAGCGAATTGTGAAGTCGATAATCTCGCCGGGCTGGGCATCGGCCTTGGAGGCGACTTTCACGATGCGAACTCGTGGCTTACCTTTGGGCAATTCGTATTTGACGATTTCGCCCGAGCTTCGTGCGTCGGTCGAAACGACAGCAGCTTGATCGTCGATTATGACTTGCACACCTTGGTCCAGCGTCCAAGTAAACGCCGCTTGGATCTGCTGCGACAAGCGTAGTTTTTCGGTGTGGTTGAATTTTCCTTGTTGGATGATCTGGAAGTTTTCGTGAGTCATCAACTGATCGTCGAAAATCTCTGCCATGGCCAACGCGCTGTCGAGATTCGCTCCACCTGTTCGATCGCGGAAGATATTGACCGTTGTAGTTCCGGTGTCGCGGGCAGGTTGAATGGGCTGCAACACAGTGGATGCAATCGCCGTTTCGTCTGCTCGACCGAGCGAAGTACGGGCCAATACATCGCCAGTTCGCATTGTATTGTGCTCCAGTGCGACGCCGTAGATTTTTCGCACCGATGAGAATCGCGGGGCGTAAATTGCAACGCGATTGCTTTCCTGAACTTCGGTGCGTCCGTCTTTAGTGTCGTAATGGACGACAGTATCTTGCTGGTCGATTCCCTGGACGTCCCAATTGGGTAGGACTCGAACCTTTCGTTCGCGGTCACCACCATCGAAGATGTATTCATCGCTGGGCCAGGGTTTGGCAACGCCGGGAGGTGCCCACTGAGCATCGGGATCGTGGAAATCCGGATCGCGGAAGAGGTTCGTCACGTCTTCTTCTTGGCAATAGGCCGCGTCGGCAGGCGAGTGTCGCAAGTCGCGAGGATAATTCGATCCGTAGGCACTCGGAGGCAATGTTTGCGCATAGGGTGCGGTGTGATAAACGGGTGGTCCGCGGCGATGTATTCTGGCTGGCTGAGCGGCAGTTCGCGCGTCACAGTCATCGCACTCGCAACCCGTTGCATGAGTTTGCGGTAAGGGTTGCACGGCCGGAGATTCGACCGCTGGCGATTGAACTGAATCGCCCCGTATTGCGGGCGTCCGTTGCTGAGTTGTCTCTGCTGGCAGGTCGCCGATTTGAAGACGCGCAATCTGAGGATGGGCGACTTTGGGCTGCCCTATTTGTTGGCTATGCCCGACTAGTTGAATTTCGGAATTCGAACCGGCCGCGAGAACCTGAGGTGACGTCGACTGAACGGCCGGGGCGGTGGAGTCGTGTATGCTGGCCTGGGCCGCGTGTGGATCGAGACGCGGCTTGGCATCGAGACGTGAATCGACACCGGGTGCGGAATGCGACCGCTCCTGAGACCTCACAGCCGCATCGACAGGCGCCGCTGTATGAGCGGGGAAGGGCAGGGGGGTCTTACACCCACCGCATAGAACTGCGAATGCGACGAAGGTCATCAGTGTCGCAACGGGTTTCGTTCCCCAATTTACGTCGCCAGTAGCCTGGTAATTCATCGACCGCCTACCTATAAGTTGCTGGTAATACTGGATAGCGACTGGTCTGCAACGGAAGCCGTGGGTAAGTTCGCCTCGTTTGAGGGTCTTGCCCATTGGGAGTTACCTGTTGTTCGACACCTTCGTCACCAATGTGCTGCATGACTTGAGCGGTATAACGTTCAAAATAAGGCATGCCGAACGTGAATTGACCCGTCATTGCGTTTCGATTGGGAACGCGAGAGCCCATTCGCAGGATCGCCATCGGCCGTCCGAGTTGATCGGCGACCCGCAGCGGATCTTCTTTCTGACCGACCTCGTAGTATGGCTGCTTATCCAGATCCAATGGATCCGTGCTAGTTTTGTGCGGTGGCTCGAGATAGATCACGCGAGTGACATAAAGACCATTCACCGCGTAGTAAAGTTCTTTCTCGGTGAGTTCGATCGGAATCGGATAGTCCTGCTTTAGTCCCTTGGGTGGGTAGAGGCGATTGACGACTTCGATCGTGGGAAAGACTTCGCGACCCTCAAGGCCAGGAATGTTGGTCACCTTCATTCGATAGACTTGCCCGATCTCCATTCCGACTGTGACTTCGTCAATATCGGGTGGATCGAAATGTCCTTGATTCGCTAACGATACTTTCGCACCCTCGGGCAAGAGAACCCGCACGGGCTGATAGTATCCTCGCATCGGTACGCTGTGACGAAGTTGGCGTTTGCCGATTTCGCCTGGCGACATAGTTTCGCTGTTGTGGCGATAGTGCAACGGTAACTTCGGCTGTTGAGCGTCAGCTAAACTCGCCAACACGAATTGCGTAAGCATAGCCGTGCAAACGACCAGTACTATCGAGCTGGTCAATGTCGCAGCAGTTTTTGCTGCGACTCGACTGCTCGCGTTGAGGCACATTCTCCACAACATGCTGGCACCCATCCAATGCAGTTTCAAGAAGAAAAAATGTGCCACTACGAGATGCCTAAGACAGCTCGCAGTGGCACCCCCCTTACCAGTCTATTGCACGCGTTGGTGCTGATTCCATCCTGGCTGGCTGTATGGAAGCGACGGATGAATACTCTGCTCCGTGACTCGCACTCGACTTGCCGGCGTTGGGTAGCTAAACCCAGGTTGTTGCCGAACGTCGATTCGGAAGTCATTGGTCGGTGGCGGAATATAACTTCGCGTATGATTGTGGATCGAGTGCTTCATCAATCCAGCCGGGTGTCCGTGAGGTAGGTGAGGTGGTCCAGGCAGACCGATGGGAGTAGCCGTGATCGGCATTCCCCATTCGGGAGATGTTACACCTGCAACGTGACTCGGAGGCATTCCGTAAGGGCCGCCGTGCGCTGGTCCCATCGAAACCGGACCACCCGGGTAAGAGGGTTGACCGACTTGGTGCGAAACAGGAATGATGGCAGGAGCGCCAACTTCTGTTCCGGGCAGGTCTAAGTCCTTGTTACCCAGGCGAATCACACCCATGATTGCTCCGCGTCGATCGGCTTCAGTGACGGGATCGACACCTGGATCGAGGCGTGTGCTGACCAAAGTTTCAACATTGGCCAAAGCCATCTGTTGGAACTCGGGATCTGGTAGGTAGATAACTTTCGTGACGAAGTTACCAGCCATAACTTGTTCAAAGTCTTCCGTAGTGAACTGAACCGGAATCGCGTTGTGAGCGAGGAAGGCGTCAGTTCGAGGCGTTGTCGGACCGATCTCGATGGTCGGGAACAACTCGACACCCGGAAGTCCATCGATGTTAGTCAACTTCAAGCGGAAAATTCCGCCCTCGGGGAAGTTGTGGCGACCGGGCGTGATCAGGGGCAACGAATCGAAGCCTCCCGAACCCGTCACGTCCCAGCGAACTTGCATCCCGTCAGGACTGTTGAACAGAACCTGTACGGCCTTTTGCTGACCTGGCATCTGCATTCCCCCCCCAGGCATAAATGCACTGGGCGGTGGCATCATGGGCGGCATGATAGCTGGTCCAGGACCCGCCATGCCGGGGCCGGGAGCCCGGAGACGCTCGGCAGGTGGTAAGTTGTGCTCGCGAAGAGCACAGCCTGAAATACCGATCGCTAAAGCGAACAGCATGATCCATTGTGAGAACCGGATTTTCATTTTCCCCCCCCTACAAGTTGAATCGCAGCATGCGGGGACGTGCGACTCGTCTAGTAATGGTTGATCGAAGTGGCTTGCCCCTCGAACGGTCACGCTCGAGGTGTTGGAGTTTCTACTGCCGATTGGCATGGACCCATTGGCAACCCAGTCCTAAAATCGCTTCCGTGCGATCGGACTGGACACAGATTCGATTCCAATTCGGTAGTCAAACCTGCGCAATGGGTGTAGGGCTCCATCCCTGTGGGTTTAACTTCGGCCCGACACAACCTGAATCTTTGGCAAAATCCATATAACCGTGTCATGAATTACAAATTACCCATACTGACAATCGGTCTCTGGCTCGGTTTTTCGCCTTTGCTGGCCGCTCAAAGTACCGCTTTTACGCCTCCAACAACCGCTACACCTCGTGTTGCTAGCAACGCTAACTCTGCCGCCAGCGGAGGGACAAATGCGTCTCTGGACCCCGTCACCGATCCGCAGCAGCTAGTGAAAGCGGCCGCGGCGGAGGTTTATCGCTTGCCTTCGGTCGAGGCGAAGACTCGCCAAATCGTTCAACTCTATGGTCACCGTCTGTCGGGCGCCGGAATGTACCGCCAGCTTGCAAATCCAGCGGGCGTGAAGTTTGTGCGTCTGGAGATGAAGATGAGTGTCGCGGACAAGATCAGCACGATGGTGCAGGTCTGCGATGGCGAGCGGCTTTGGATTCGCCGCGACCTACCCACAGAAAAATCTCTCGGCACCGTTAACCTGCGACTGTTGGAACAAGCGCTGCAAGAGCAGGGCAGGGGAGTCGCACTGCCCATGACCGATACCTGGATGGCGCTCGGCGGACTCTCCAAAATGCTAGAAGGTCTTCACGACAACTTCGAATTTAAGAAGGCCGAACAAGGTGTATTGAATTCAGCGGCGGTTTGGAATATCCAAGGGCGTTGGAAGCCAGCACGGTTGGCGGAAATGCTCGGCACCAAAGTGCAAGACATACCCTGGAACTCGCTGCCTCCCTACTTGCCACATCGAGTGTCTTTAACCCTGGCTCGCGACCCACAGTTCCCGCTGTTTCCCTATCGAGTGGAATATTTTCGAGAAGTTGCATCCGACGACGAAGCAAAAACCCTCGAGTTAAAATCGGTTGTTCTGATGGAGTTGTTTGAAGTGCGTCGACGAGCGGACCTCGACCCCAGACTGTTTCGCTACGAAGCAGGCAATCAAGACATAGTCGACCTGACTGATGTTTATCTGGAGAAACTGAAAGTCAAGAAGCCCGCGGAGCGGGAGTCGCCAGTCGGCGCTACTGGGCGCTAGGCAAATGAACGAATTCATTTTTAGCCACTCCCTTTCGCGATTCCTCTATTCGAGATCTAGAGCACAGCTATGGAATGCATGATGTACTTGCTCCGTCACGGAGCGACGTTGAACAACCTTGCCAAGCCACCAATCTTACAAGGGCGCCGCACGGACCCGACGCTGTCACCCGATGGCCGCGACCAAGCGGAGTTGGCGGCGAAGTTCCTAGCGGGGCTGTCGATCGACGCCGCGTACAGCAGTCCACTCAGTCGCGCGAAAGAAACGGCGGAGATTGTTGTCGCCCCCCATCGACTGCCGATAGAGATTATCGACGAGATCACCGAAGTCGACGTCGGACTTTGGGAAGGAGAGAGCTGGGCAGATATTGAGAAGAACGATACGGAAGAGTATCACGCATTCATGGCGGATCCAGCCGACCATCCCTACAAGGGAGGCGAAAGCTTCGCTCATGTCCAACAAAGAGTTGTGCCCGCTTTTGAAAAAGTAATGGCCGAAAACCTCGGCAAAGCGATCATCGTCGTCGGGCACAACGCCGTCAATCGAGCGTTCCTCTCACTGCTAATTGACCTGCCGCTGAGCAAAGTCCGCGGAGTCACACAGAACAACTGCGGTATCAATGTCGTTCGCTATCGCGAAGGTAAAATGAAGGCGATCACCATCAACAGCACCTACCATCTTCATCCCGAGTGGTTCTAGGACGCTTCTGCCTGCTTAGCATAGTCCTGCTCAGCACTTCATCTCTGCGGTGGATTGTCGCAGGAGACTCCCGCTTCAGTGCCGCTTGGAATACAATAACGGGCCTACTTCGTAACTCCCTCCTCGCGTCTGCGGATTGAAAAAAGTGGCTCGAATTTATTTCG
>JBLHLE010000456.1:0-6237 GCA_047620805.1 Pirellulaceae bacterium | reverse complement strand
GAACATTGGCTTGCAATTGCCGCGGGAATCAAAGCTGGACCCGACAGCGTCCCTACCAGCTCGGCGTTGCAACAGTCGGTGACAAGCAGCGAATTGACAAGCAGCGAATTGACAAGCAGCGAATTGACAAGCAGCGAATTGACAAGCAGCGAATTGACAAGCAGCGAATTGGTGAGCGAAAACGACATTGACACCATCATCGAAGCCCAACTCGCCGACGAAATGCCCACGACCAATGTCAAGTACGATGTTAGCTACGATGTTAGCTACGAGCAGTTTCGCCGAGCGAACACAATCGCGGGAGAGGATTTGGGGCGTGTAAAAGACGTCGTCCAAAAGTTGAGCGAGAGCTTTTCTAAGAATCCCGCAAGCGGAATCAAACGCGACTAAGGCTCGATTTCAAATAGCGAGACTTTTTCGCGTCTCGACACTCGCGGCAGCGAAAATATCTGCTTGAGCTAATTATGCCCGTACAACCCGCAAAGCTTCACTAGCTTCGCTGGCAACGTTTGCGTATCACCGGAAGTGCTTTAGATGCACGCTCTTAACTGTCGATTAAAACTTACTGGATCGGTCGCCTATGCGCTGGAAGTGACCTACCCTTTCATTGGTCAATCTCGTATACGATTCCCGAAAACTGCAGGATCATTATGGGTCGAATAACGTCATCCGTCGGACTTATTACCGGTGTCCCAATTGTGGATACCGTGGACCAGCTAATCGCTCTGAAAGCGCGACCGCGGGACTTGTTGGCACAGTCGGTAAGCAAACTCGAACAAAAGCAGGTTGCTATCTCTGATCTAACCGCGCGAGTTTTAGGAGTCCAGTTTTCCGCCAAGGCATTTGCAACCGACTCTCTATTTACCCGCACCAAGTCTTCGGTAAGCAATGAAGCATTATTGTCGGTTTCCAATAACGGTACACCAAAAGCTGGCTCTTACCAATTCACTCCCGTCAGACAGGCCTCGACACAACAACTGTTAAGTACTGGATTCAGCTCGACCACCGGTGCTGTCGGCGCGGGGACTCTCTCGTTGCGGCGAGGAGGCGAAGTGGATCGCGGAATCGGACTGGACCTGCTGAATGGCGGAGCAGGCATACAACGCGGCGAAATTAAGATCACCGATCGCAGCGGAGCATCGGCCGTCATAAACCTCAGTTTCTCCAAGACGATTGACGACGTGCTGGACGCAATCAACTCTGCGGACGACATCGACATAACCGCTTCGGCGTCCGGAGATGGGATTCGATTAACCGACAATTCGGGGGCTACGGTCGCGAACCTGCGTGTGCAAGAAGTTGGCGCGGGATCGACAGCGGCCGATCTTGGTTTGGCGAGCATTAATACCGCGAACTCGGCCGCGACCGGCGACGATGTTCTGGAGCTATTTGAACAACTTACTCTCGGGTCGCTCAACGATTTCGGCGGTTTGAGCATTCGCGGAGCATTGCCGGACCTCGAGATAACTTTCCAAGACGGCAGCACCGCTTTGCAGATCGACCTACATCGCGCTGGAGAATATGGCAATGCGACTGCAACGACGACTTCTTCCAATGGTGCGGATGCTGAATTTACGATTGCGGCCAACGCTACCGGCGGCGACCTCGACGAAGTAAAAATCGTGTTTAAGCATATCCCAGGACTTGAGGCTGGTGAGGAAACTGTCGAGTACGACGATTCCGATTCGGACAATAAGCAACTCATCATTTCCATCGAGTCCGGCGTAACGACCGCCAACGACGTTATTAATGCAATTAATAATGATAACACCGTCGAAGATCTGTTTACCGCAAGTGTTGGCGGCGGCGACGGTTCCGGGATCGTAGGCCTGACGGATACCGCAACAACCACCGGCGGCGTGATTGTTGAAGCTGGCAATGAACAAAACATTGGCGATCTGCTGCGGACGATAAACGAAGCCGATCCGGCTCGTCTCCGCGCCGAAATTTCCGCGGATGGAGACCGAATTCAGTTGGTCGACCTTACTACCGGCGGAGGAACGTTCTCGGTCACGAGTCCCCTTGGTGGTGAACTCGCCGAAGACCTCGGCTTTACTGGAACCGCCGTCGGCGGAGTAATTAGTGGTAGACGTTTATATGGCGGTTTAAAGACATCCCTGCTGTCCAGTCTCAATGGTGGGCAGGGGTTCGGGACGCTGGGCTCAATTCAGATTACCGACCGCGCTGGAACTGCCACTGGCGCAATCGATCTCTCGGCGGCGGAAACGCTGGATGACATTATCGACGCGGTCAACGCATCCGCCGCAAATGTTGTAGCTCGTGTTAACGACGCTCGAAATGGCATCGAAATTAGAGACGCCAGCGGGGGCAGCTCTAACTTGATTGTGGAAAGCCTCGACGCCAACAACACTAGCGATGTTCTAGGGATTACCGTAGACGCGGATGTAACATCAGTCATTTCTAGCTCTCTGAATCTACAGACGGTCGGCGAAAATACTTTGCTGGCCGATCTGAATCATGGAAAGGGAGTTGATGACGGCACAATTCTAATCCGCGATAGCAGTAGCGGAGTCGGTTCTGTCAGTTTGAGCCAAGGCGGCTACACTACGCTTGGTGAAGTAATCGACGCTATCAATGGCCTCTCGACTGTGAATGTGGAGGCTCGAATCAACGACTCAGGTGACGGCATTGTCATCGTGGATCAAGCCTTTGGCACCGGGACTCTGAGCGTAGCAGAAGTGGGGAGTGGAACGACAGCTGCGGATCTGAATATTCTGGGGAATGGTACTACGATCGATATTGGCGGAACTCCTACTCAGGTTTTAGACGGTAGCAACGCCACGACGATTGACCTCGATTCCGACGATTCGCTGGAAGACCTGGTCGCCAAGATCAACAGCCTCGACGTCGGTATTACGGCCAGTATTTTTAGTGACGGAACTGGCATCACTCCACATCGATTATCCATCGTCAGCAACGTCTTGGGAGAGGCCGGTGAGTTTTTCATCGACACCTCAGGGATTTCATTTGGAATTCAGGAGGTCGCCAAAGGGCGGGACGCCTTGGCGCTGTTCGGTCCACCCGATAGCGGAGCTGCGATTCTGGCGTCGTCGAAAACCAATACATTCGAGAACCTGGTGGACGGGCTTTCCGTGACCCTGTCGGGGTCGAGTAACGAAGTGGTCACGGTGACCGTCGATGAATCGACTGACTCGTTAGTTTCATCCCTGCAGTTGTTTGTCGATCAATACAATCAACTTCGCGATGGCTTGGATGAGCAGACGTTTTTCGATTCCAATACGGGCGATACTGGATCACTATTTGGGTCGATCGAAGCGCTGCGACTAGATATTGACCTACCCCGTCTGTTGACCGGACGATTCTTCAATTCGGGCAGCATCCGCTCCTTGGAGTCGATCGGTGTTTCGATTGGCGACACCGGCAAACTGAGCTTCAATTCAACTGAATTTTTGTCGACCTACAACGCAGACCCCGACGGAGTCGAAGAATTCTTCACCAACGAAGAGACGGGATTCGCCAAGCGGATTGACGATCTGGCTGAGGCTCTTGCCGGAGAAGGAAACTCGCTCTTGCTGGGTCGCTTGTCCACTATACAGAGCTCACTTGATCTGCAATTCGAGAGGATTGTCGATCTAAATGAGCAGTTAGAGGTCGAGCGCAATCTCCTGCTCAACGAATTTTTCGATATGGAATCTACGATTGCACGACTGCAGAGCAGCCTCAACTCAATTAGCTCGATCCAGTCGTTTCCGCCGCTTTAATTCGGAATCCGTAAAGAACAAACAACAACTCGGCCTAACCCCCCCCGTTTGAACCTACAGCGAGTCTCCAATGTCCGACGCCCGTGACCAATACCTGCAACACCAGGTGATGTCAGCGACTCCTCAGAAGCTACACCTGATGCTGATTGAAGGAGCCATCCGGTTTTCACGGCACGCAATCCAGCTTTATGAAGAAGGTGAGAATATTGCGGCCGGAGGAAAGCTCGGCAGAGCCCGAGAGTGTGTCATGGAAATGTTGACCGGGATTCGACCGACGGTTGAGCCGGAGTTAACTAAGAAAGTATCAAGTGTTTATTTGTTTATCTTTAACTCGCTCACCGAAGCACAGATGAGCGAGGACGTGCCAAAGATCCACGAATCGCTTAAGGTGCTTGACGTCGAGCGAGAGACCTGGAAACTGTTGTGCGAACAGATGCCCCACGCACCAGATCCCCGCTTGGTTGAACAGTTTCAGCCCAAAGAGGTTTCGGCGAAGGGGTTGGGAGCCGTCGCACCACTGCCAAGTTTTGAGATGGGTGCGACCCATTCCAGCAATGGACCGTCAGAGTCGAGAATGTCGTGGGAAGCCTAAGTCGGCGAACCTTTTTCGCCAGCAATTGGTCCCTTCATTTATCCATAGCGTCGTTGACACGGACGTTGTCTCGCTGGATACTCTAGCCCCACCGCAGTACTGTTTCGATCAGACTTGCTGATTCTCATTCCTGATTCTCGCTCCCGATTACTGTACGGACTCTGCGTGCCATGAAGAGGATTATGCCAAGGGAATAGGCTTAATAGCATTCGACGCGAGGTGAAACATGATCAATACTCTTTACCTTCCCGAATTGCGTGAAATGCTGGCCGAGAATAATGTCGAGCAATTGCGCGACTTCTGCACCGCATTGCACCCCGCTCGCACAGCCGAGTTTATGGAAGGGCTTCGCGATGAAGAGGCTTTCGAGGTGCTGTCGTATGCCGAACCAAACATTCGCACCGAAGTCTTCAGCTACTTTTCGCTCGAGAAACAGGTCTCGCTAATTCAATCTCAGGAACGCGCGTCCGTTGCCGAATTGATCGCTAACTTGGCACCGGATGATCGTGTCGACCTGTTGGAAGAAGTTGACGATAAGATTGTCGACGAAATTCTGCACCTCCTCCCTGTCGAAGAGCGTCGGGATATTATTCGCTTGCGGTCATATCCAGATGACTCGGCCGGTGCAATCATGACCACTGAGGTCGCCAAGCTTGATGAAAAGCTGACGGTGCGGGAAGCGCTCGACGAGTTGGGACGCCAATCCGAACAGTTGGAGACGATCTATTATCTTTACGTGGTCGATCAAACTGATCATCTCCGCGGAATCGTCTCCGCTCGCCAGCTGGTTTCAAAGCTGTCCAAGCCGGACATGCAGTTGAAGGATTTAATGGAGTCGGATCTAGCGACGGTGAATGTGTTGGACGACCAGGAGGAAGTGGCACTGAAGGTAGCTCACTACGACTTGCTGGCTATTCCTGTGGTCGATTCCAAGCAGCGACTAATGGGGATCATCACACACGACGATGTGATTGACGTCGTCCGCGAAGAAGCGACCGAAGACGCGCACCGAATCGCGGGTGTCGATCCGCTCCAACAAAGTTACATAAAAACTGGCATCCTGACGCTCAGTTACAAGCGTGGGATTTGGCTAACGATATTGTTTTGCGCAGCATTGCTGACGGCCTATGCCATGGGCCACTACGAAGAAAGTCTCGCTCAAACGACATGGTTGAAATGGTTTATTCCACTCGTAATTTCGACTGGCGGGAACTCCGGTAGCCAATCGTCCACTCTTGTGATCACGGCAATGGCTATGAACGAAGTTCGCCTGCGGGATTGGCTGCTGATTATTCGTCGCGAATTACAGATGGGATTCCTGCTTGGCTTCACACTGGCCTTGATCGGATTCGTGGCCGCCTATTTCTTCGTCGGCAATGGAAGCCTGGTAGACGCCTCAGTGATTCCCATTACCGTTCTGTTGGTGGTGGTGTCGGGGACTTTCTTGGGTGCGACACTGCCACTCTTGTTCTTGCGACTCGGATTGGATCCGGCGTTGATGAGCAGCCCGTTTGTCGCCGGAATCATCGACATTCTAGGTATCGTGATTTACATGAATGTCGCGATGCTGCTACTCTGACAACGACGTTGCGGCTGTTCTGACAAGGTGTTCTCAGGATCAGCCTCTATCGGCAACGGCGACCTTGTTGAAAGTAAACAGACGCTTCGCGGAACTAAGCGAAAACAGGACAGACGTTATGGCGACTGCATAGAACGCCAGGACGATAGGCTCAAGTCCCGTTAAGCTGAGGCAAGTTGGTAGTGCGACGCTGATGGCTACGACTGACCCGATGTCCACCAATGGGTCAAACGCCTCTGGACGCCGCCGCTCAAGCCATGCCAACGGGATCATGCCACTACACAGGCTGGCTGTGTAAATCACTGCCAACAGTGGATCAGGCG
>JBLHLE010000455.1:0-6252 GCA_047620805.1 Pirellulaceae bacterium | reverse complement strand
TTGCTATACTCAAATCACATTCAATAAACATACGTCGACCATTTTCGCGAGGCGACAGCAATGAAGACTCTCTCGTCACACCTTACGTGCCTACTCACTCTAATCTCAATCTTCTCAATATCACTCAACAACTCTCAAGCGGAACTTCGAGTTGGCGCTGCAGTTGTCGATATCACGCCGTTGAAGCTGCCGGTCATTGTCAACGGAGGCATGCTCAGCAGAACTGTCGACGAAGTAAACACTCCGCTTAACGCTCGAGCAATCGTTATTGACGACGGCAAGGAACGACTCGCCATAGTCGTAGTCGATAGTTGCATGGTCCCCAAGCCGTTGCTGGACGAGGCCAAGGCACTGGCGTCGCAACGCACCAAAATTCGCCCGCAGCGGATGCTCATTTCCTCCACGCATACTCATTCGGCGCCTTCGGTAATGGGCGCGTTGGGTACACCAGCCGACCCAGCTTACGTTCCCTATTTGCGCGAGAAGATCGCCGAGTCGATTGCGACGGCGGAAGCGAATTTAAGGCCGGCAAAAGCGGGCTGGTCTACGACCCAAGCGGGAGAATACACGGCGCTGCGACGTTGGATTCGACGGCCCGATCGAGTTGTCGCAGATCCATTCGGCAATATGACGGTTCGCGCCACAATGCATGCCGGTAGCAACTGGGACGACGTCGTCGGTGAATCGGGCCCCGAAGACCCGGACCTTTCGATGCTGGCCTTCAGTTCACTCGAAGGTCGCCCGATTGCAGTTCTGGCAAACTTTTCCATGCACTACTTCAGCGACCGGGCATTGAGTGCCGACTATTTCGGGCTCTTCTGTGAAGGCTTCAAAAACCGAGTCGAACCGACCAAAAAGCAAGCTACATCGCATCCGCCATTCGTGGGCATCTTGTCGCACGGTTGTAGTGGCGACATCTGGCGCCGCGATTACAAAATCCCGGCCGCTAAACGAAACGACAAGATCTCCATCGGCGACTACACCGACGGGCTGCTTGAAATTGCGTTACAAGCATATCGCGGAATCGAATACAAAGCGGACCTCGACATCGCCATGGCCGAAACTCGCATGGAGTTGAACTACCGAGTGCCAAATCAGCAGCTGCTGAAATGGGCGCAAGGTGTGGTTGAGGAAATGGGCGAACGACTGCCAAAATCACAGCCCGAAGTCTACGCTCGCGAACAACTGATCTTGTACGAGCGACAGTCGACGGAGATCGTTGTCCAAGCACTGCGGATCGGAGAGTTCGGAATCTGCACGACTCCCAACGAAACCTACGCCTTAACCGGATTGAAACTTAAGCTGCAAAGTCCGCTCGAGAAGACGATGGTTATTGAACTGGCCAACGGCGGAGACGGATACATTCCGCCACCCGAACAGCACTTACTGGGCGGCTACAATACTTGGGCGGCGCGATCCGCTGGACTCGAGGTTCAAGCGGAACCCAAAATAGTGGAAGCGGGTTTGCAACTGTTAGAACAAGTCGCGGGCTCCAGTCGCCGAGTTCATCGCCAAAGTGTCGGCGCGACGGCAATAGCAACCTTGGCCGCCAAACCAATCGCCTACTGGCGGCTCGACGAATTCGCAGGTCCCGAAGCGATCGACAGTTCCGGTAATTTCCGCGACGCGGTCCTCGAGCCGGCTGCGGCATATTTCTTGGCCGGTCCCGATCGGCACATCTGCGAGGACGAAACCAACCGCGCTATCCACTTCGCGGGCGCTCGACTACGCGCTCGCTTGCCCAAATTAGATGCGAATTACTCGATCTCGACTTGGATCTGGAACGGCATGCCAACCGCTGCTCGTCAAGTCACTGGCTGGATTTCCTCGCGCGGCCGCGACCATCTCGTCGATCCGCAGGGTGACCACCTGGGACTTGGTGGAGGGGACAGCGCCGGCAAGCTAATCTTTGTCCAAGGGAAGAACGACGCCGCAATCGCTGTTGGTAAGTCGCAAGTCGAACGCTGGAAATGGCATCACGTTGCACTGGTCCGCGAAGGCAAGCGAGTCCAAGTTTATCTCGATGGCAAACTTGAAATCGACGTCGAAAGTGGCCTTCCTACCACTTCCTCGCAGCAACTGCTGTTCGCCGGACGCGGGGACAAAAAAGACGGTTGGGAAGGACGATTGGACGAGATTGCCGTTTTCGACCGAGTTCTAACGGGTGCGGAAATTGTGCAATTGGCGGATGGCGAAACGACGAATATCAAAGGATCTAGGTAAATTCCTCGGATATCTTGCCTGCAATCAGGGCTGATTCGACATTAAGTTGTTGGAATGGCCACGGTTTTCAACCAAAATGGACACAGTGGATCAAAGCATCGAAAACGCGGGGCATCAAATACGCGGGTTGCCGTTTCCATTTTCGTTGCGAATACCCATAATGAAAGCCCTCGAAAATTCCCCACCGAGACAACCAAAAATCTAACGATTGGAATCGGAGATTTGTAACTCCTCTGGGTTCCGATCCTATAGTCATGATTTAGCGTCTCCCAAAAAATCCTGCCAGGTGTGTATATGAAGCGGACCGCCCTCTCCTTGCTAATAATGCCACTCGCCGCGCTCCTTTCCGGAGCATTGATCTTTGCTTCGGCCAGTGCAGCGGAGCCAACTCGCCAAGGCCTCGATTACTTCGAAGCCAAAATCCGGCCGATGCTGGTAACACATTGTTACGAATGTCATTCCGCGGGTGCCGCCGCAAAGAAAAAGCTTAAGGCGGAACTGTTTCTCGATACCCGTGACGGTGTGCTCAAAGGTGGCGAGAGCGGGCCGGCGGTAGTTCCGGGAAAGCCGGCCGAGAGTCTGCTGATCCATGCACTAAAGCACGATGACCTTAAGATGCCGCCGAAGGGCAAGTTGCCCGATGAGTTAATTGCGCACTTTGAGAAGTGGGTGGAGATGGGAGCGCCCGATCCGCGCGAGGGGTCGAACGGGCCGGTAACCAGCGGCGTCGATATCGCCGCGGGAAAGAAGCACTGGTCCTTCCAGCCGCTGACCGAACCCATTGTCCCGACCGCGAAGGACAACGCCTGGGTCCGCACGCCTATCGATCAGTTCATTCGAGCCCGCCAAGAAGCGGCAGCTGTGCAGCCCAACCAAGTTGCCGACGCCCTGACGCTCGTTCGCCGGGTCTACTTTGACCTAACTGGCCTTCCCCCCACGCCCGCACAAATCGATCAATTCCTCGCAGCCGCCAAACTGGACCTAAACTCGGCCTACGGTGAATTGACTAACCAATTACTCAGCAGCGAACGATTCGGCGAACGTTGGGCACGTCACTGGTTGGACTTGGTTCGCTTCGCCGAAAGCAACGGTTACGCCTTCGACCAAGACCGCGCCAATGCATATCGCTATCGCGACTTCGTCATTCGCGCCATCAACGAAGACATGCCCTACGACGAATTCGTGCGCTGGCAAATCGCCGGTGACCTACTGGCGAATAGCAACCCACAAAGCCCCGCGGAAGCTGCCGACGCGATCGAAAAAATCGCCGCGACAGGCTTCCTCGTTGCCGGTCCCTTTACCACGCAACAAACTCAGAAAGAGCGCGAACGTAGCCGCTACGAACAGTTGGACGATGTGATCAATACGCTGGGCACTTCGTTGCTTGGACTGACAGTCGGTTGCTGCCGCTGCCACAACCACAAATACGATCCACTTCCACAATACGACTACTACCGTTTCGCATCCTGCTTCGCCGAAGTCGGCTTCTCCGACACGGGCATCAACATGCAGCCGCAAGAATTCAAAGCAGCCAAAGATGCTTACGACATCGTTCACAGTCCACTCGTTGCTGACGTCGCCACGTTTGAGAAGGAACAACTCCCCGGTCGACTCAACGATTGGCTTAGTAAGCGACCGCTGGAAGAACCCGCCGCTCCCGGTCAATTGAAGCTTGAGAACTGGCGACACGTGGGGCCGTTCCCCGCCGCCGACGCGAACACCGCTTTCAACGAGAAGTTTCCGCCCGAAGTGAAAATCGATCTGGCTGCGAACTATCTGGACGGAAAGCTCAAGTGGGTTGAAAAGCCCGAGTGGGTCGATGCTACAGTTCACAACACGCTAACTGGCGATAATTCGGCGAACTATCTTTACCGAGTGGTCGAATCCCCCGAACAACAGCAACTCGCACTATCGCTTGGTTGCGACGATGCGATCAAGGTTTGGGTCAACGGCAAGGAAGTACTGTCCCAGAATGTGGCTGGTGCGGCTGGAGCTGATCAACACTCTGCCAACGCCACGTTCAAAAAGGGCAAGAACGAAGTGCTGTTGAAGATCGTCAATGGCAGTGGCCCGTCGGGTTTCTACTTCTCTACGGGCGCCGCATCGACTCCCGTCGTCATACCTGAGTTGAGCGACTGGCAGCACATCGGACCGTTCGCCGCCAAAGACCTTAACATTGCGTTCGATACCGCGTTTGGTCCCGAAGCTGGCGTCGACCTCGCGCAGACCTACGAAGAAGGTAAATTGAAATGGACCGCTCAACCCGAATGGAAAGACGGCCAGGCCCACAACGATAAACTCCAGGGCACAAATTGTGCCAACTATCTTTCTCGAACAATCGATGCCGAACAACCAACGGAACTCGCCCTCTCGCTCGGCAGCGACGATGCCATCAAGGTCTGGTTTAACGGCGTCGAGATTTTGGCCAAGAAGGTCACTCGAAACAACGCCGCAGCCGACCAGGAAAAAATAAAAATCAAAGTACCTATCGGTCGCAGCGAGTTGCTCGTCAAGATTGTCAACGGAGACAGCACGTCCGGCTATTACTTCCAAGTCAGCGCTGTTCTACCTCCCAAAGATGTCGTTGGATTCTTGAAGATTGAGCCCGCCAAATTGAACGACGGCCAGAAAACTAAGATATCTGACTGGTTCAAAACCTTCGATCGCGACTGGGTGAACTTGAACAAGAAAGTTGTCGATCACCAAGTATCCGAACCGAAGCCGCAAATGACGGTTGCCTACGCAGCAAAGACGAAAGGGACGACGTATCAATTCGGCGGCGACACATTCAAGGTGTATCATCTCCGTCGAGGGAACTCCGACAATAAAACGGAAGAAGCAAAACCGGGCTTCTTGCAGGTTCTCGTTAGCACGGAACAAGAAACGAACAAGTGGTTGGCCGAATCCGAAACCGAGAAAACGCCGCCCCGCGTCGCACTCGCCGATTGGCTTAGCGATACCGAGGATGGAGCCGGCCACCTGTTGGCTCGCGTGATCGTTAATCGAATCTGGAGCCACCACTTCGGTCGCGGTCTAGTCGCGACTCCCAGCGACTTTGGCACGCGCGGAGAGAAACCGTCTCACCCCGAGTTGATCGATTGGCTGGCCCAAGAACTCATTCGCAACGACTGGAAGCTGAAGTCAATCCACAAGTTAATAATGACAAGTTCGGTGTACATGCAGGCCAACGGCAATTCGGAAACGGGTTCACAAAAGGACCCCGACAACCTACTGCATTGGCGTCGCAACTCTCGGCGGCTCGAAGCCGAAGTCATTCGAGACTCGTTGCTGGCCGTCAGCGGTGAGTTGGACACGA
Organism: Pirellulaceae bacterium; assembly: GCA_047620805.1. GTDB lineage: Bacteria > Planctomycetota > Planctomycetia > Pirellulales > Pirellulaceae > JBLHLE01. The sequence continues at coordinate 713 of JBLHLE010000455.1, read as the reverse complement.
CCTTGTACGGCAAAGGGACTTTGGATCAAAACAGCAAACGCCGCAGCGTTTATTTCACGGTTAAACGCAGCCAGTTAATTCCGCTGCTGCAATTGTTTGACGCCCCGGATGCCATGCAAGGCATTGGAGCTCGCCAAGAAAGCACTGTCGCGCCGCAGGCCTTGGTATTGATGAACTCTGCATTTGTTCGCAATATCGCTACGAAGCTGGCAGCGCGAGTAAAACCCAACGCGGAAACGACGAACGAACAGGCGCTGACTCAAGCCTATCGTCTGACGTTCTCCAGGCCACCCACCGACGAGGAACTCGCCCGCTTAGTCGACTTCGTACAGCAGCAGTCAACGCGCCGTGGCGCGGGCGGCGAAACGCTGGCCTTCCGCGACGCGTGTCACTTGCTGCTGTGCGCTAACGAATTTGTTTATGTCGATTAAGAACGAGATCAATTAGCAACTAACAACCAGATCTATGAAAAACCAGATCTTTTAGAATTCAATAGCGGCCAGTCCATTTCAGGTCACTCCAACAACGAGAAATGACGATGGAAAATCATTCACTGTTAACCCATTCTTCGCGCCGTGGCTTCCTCAAGCGAGCTGGGCTCGGCTGCGGATCGCTGGCGCTGACCAGCCTCTTACACCAAGAAGGAATCATCAAAGCTGCGGAGTCAAACAACCCGCTGGCCGCGAAGAATCCTCACTTCAATCCGAAAGCGA
>JBLHLE010000454.1:0-6257 GCA_047620805.1 Pirellulaceae bacterium | reverse complement strand
GAATAGTGTCGAGACGTACGATGTTGCCAAGCATCTCACGCAAGGTCCCAATGTACTGGCGCTGGTGGCAACCAATGCTGGAGGTCCCGCTGGCATCATCGCTTGGCTCCGCGCGAAAACGGCAGACAAACAGGAAACGATCGTTGCCACCGATCCCACAACTCGGGTTTCTCTCGTTGCCACCGACGGTTGGCTGAAGGCGGATTTTGACGACAGCAAATGGTCGAAAGTAGCAGTACTGGGGAAAGCATCGATGGGTCCCTGGAATATCCTGGGAGGCAGTAGTCCGGCAGGGCCCGGCCAGCCGGGTACTTCGCGGGCTGCCGATCGCAGCATTTCAACACGGCTCAGCCCGCAAGAACAGAAACCGCATTTTATCCTCCCCGAGGGTTTTGAAATTGAACTCGTGGCCGCCGATCCGCTCATCATCAACCCAATTTCAATGACCGTGGACGAACAGGGCCGAATCTATGTGAGCGAAAGCCACACCTATCGGTTTGGTCCCAATGGTTCGCCCATCAAGCCGTTCAAGAATCCACTCGTGCGACTCGATCCCTTGCCCAACGGAAAGGGGTATCGCCGAGTGCCCGTGGCGGATGGGTTTGAAGAACCGGTCATGGGACTCGCCGTCCGCGGTAACAAACTGTGGTGCGCTGCCTGCAACTTTCTGTATGAATTCGATCTGCAAGATGATGGCAAGGCAGTCAACCGCCGTACACTACTGATCGACAAGAACAAAGCCTGGAACCCGTTCGGCATGTTCGTGTTGGAATGGGGACCCGACGGGCTACTGTACATGAGCGTGGGAAACCACAACATCGACATCCGCCCGCCCACGGTCGAGGGCGATACAACAGAAGCGCCGTCGATCAGCGGTCGTCGCGGTTCTGGAATCGTGATGCGGATGAATGCCGATGGTACCGATATGCAGCGGTTGGTCCATGGCCTCCGCGTGCCTTACTCGTTTGAATTCGATCCGTTCGGTCAGTTGTGGGTGCTCTCCAACGGAGAAGGCAACCCCAACCGCTTCGTCCGCGTCATCGACGGCGTCGATTACCATTGCTACAGCCGCGGTGTATCGAGCAATTGGCTCACCGGTCAACATCCGCTCTCGCCGCCCTGTTTCGAGTTACCGCCTGGCGCGCGGACGCAGTTGATGCGCTATTATGGAGCCGCGTATCCGAGCGAATTTCAAGGCAATTTATTTCTCGACAACTGGGGGCAACATGGATTCGCAGGGGGGAACCGAAGTGTTTTTCGTTACACCACGGACGAACGAAACGACATCGCCAGCAAAGAGGCTTTTGTCAGTTGCGCGGACCCTCACTTCCGTTGCAGTCACATCGCACTGGACAACGACGGTAACATGCTCGTGGCCGATTGGTACGGCCGCGACGATGAAAGCGATCTGACCGGTCGAATTTGGCGAGTCAAATACACGGGCGACTTGCCCAAACCGATCGTGGCCCATAAGCTCGACGCGTCGCAGTGGAAAGATGACGACTACGCTATCGCAGCGCTCGGCTCGCCGGACCATCGCATTCGCGAGCGCGCTGTCGAGCAGCTGAGTGCCCGCGGCGCCACTGTCGTCGGCAAACTTGCCGCCCACGCCGCGACCGCGAAACAGGAGGTTGGAGCCGCAACCGCACTCTGGACACTCTTGAAGATCGCCACGCCAGAAGCGAAGACAGCAATCGCATCCGGCGCGAAACACAGCGACTGGCGAGTGCGGCGTCTGGCCGTCAACCTTCTCCGCCGCTACGATGTACCCGCCGCAGTAGAAATCGCGAAGGCGCTAGCGGCCGACGCGGATCCGGCTGTACAACTCGAAGCAGCACTAGCCCAAAAAGACCCTGCCAACATTCGCAGCGGGTTGTTGGGCGCATTGCAAGCAGGGGCGTCCGAGGACCCGCATCTGCGTTACGAAGCAGCTTGGCATCTGGCGCGAAACGCGGACCGAACTACGTTCGATCAGCTGCTAAGTTCCAACGACGAGAACATCCAGCTTACGGGCCTGATCGCGATCGACATCGCCCTTTACGAAACCTGGGAAAATGAACCCAACGGTACAGCGACCAAGTCGTTCGCTCAAGAAACATTAAACAAACGACTCGCAAATCCTGGTTCGCTTGACAGTGAACTCTTGTTGGACATCGTCAGCACAAACCTCAGTCCAGCGGCAGTCGATGGCTTGCGGCAACTGATCGCTCGAGAAGACGCACCGGTCGCCATTAAAGCCCGCGGGCTGCTAACGCTTCGCGCATTGCCCGGCGGAGTTTCCGATAAACTCTTGGAGACTGCCGGTAAACATCTGCTCGAAGCGGCCGAAAGCGGCCAAATTCAGTTGCGATCCAACTCCGACTGGTTGCTCCTGCTGAAGCTAATGGAGTCGAGTGAAGCAAATGATTTCACCGTCCGGCAGATTAGTTCATTGAGCGGACATGGTGACGCGAAAGTGCGGGGAGCTGCCCTGGCACTAGCTCGAAAGTTTGGTCACACCGTAGCACCTCTCGCCACTACCCTGTGGCCACGACTGCTCGATCCTAAACATCCAGTCGAACGGCGACTGGAAATCATTGGTACGTTGACTGCAATCGAGTCGGAGCCCAATGCCGAGTATTGGCAACGCCTGCTCGCCGATCCCAATGCCGCCATCCGCTCGGATGCGATTCGTTCCTGGCGGGCCTTTGCCAAACAGCCAGCATTCATTGAGATTCTGGTCAGCGAGTCCCCGAAGTTGATCGAACAAGACGCTGTGATTAAGGGAGATCTGGCCGCCGTCCTGCGACATCTCAAAGCGGGCGACGCTATTTCTCGCGATCTCCCCGGGCCCAACGCCGATAAGCAGAAACTTTCCCAACAGGTTACAGCAGCGATTGAATCAATGTCGGACGAACACAAAAAGACAGCCCGTCTGATGGGCCGCCGAGTCTTCGAACGATCTGCCTGCGTAAAATGTCACACCACTATATCGGAGAATACGCCCCGCGCGCCCTCGCTCAAGGACATCGGCAAGACGCAGAAACTCGACTACTTGCTCGAATCAGTCCTCGAGCCATCCAAGATCATCAAGACTGGGTTTCTCACCGAGACGATCGTCACGACCGACGGCAAGTCGTTCAGCGGATTGGTTCGGGAAGAAGGCGACTCGTTGCGAATCTTCGACGCAGAGCGGGAGACCCTGCTTCCAAAATCCAAGATCGACGAACGCGTAGTCGTGAAAAAATCGCTCATGCCAGAAGGACAGGAGCTAGAGCTAAGCCGCCAAGAATTCACCGACTTGATCGTCTATTTGGAATCGCTTAAGTAAATTCTCTCGACCTTTCACGTCAGCCAGATCCCGAGGCTTTTGACTTCTTTGGCGAGCGTGAACTTGGGCCAGCGGACTGGGCCCAGCGAAGTCGGGGGGAATGAATAGGTCAGGGAATGGATACTACCAGCCGCGACGGGAAATGCCCTCATTGTGGGTGGTCCCTGTGAGTGATCCTTGCCCGGAAGAGTTTTCCTGAATTGAGTTGTTACTGCTACAATGCCCGACTTCGTAATCGACATTTATGCTCCACCTTCCCACCCTAGGAGAGTTTCATGATTCGAGTTCTATCAAGAGCAGTAGTATTCTTGGCCCTGGTTTCGGCGGTAACGATATGTGCTGCGGAAGAGAAGAAAGAGAAACAGGCCAAGGCAAAAGACGTTCAGAAAACGGTCGTCATTGGGGCACAGGCGCCCGAGTTCAAAATCAAGGACAAGGACGGAAAAATAGTTAGTCTCTCGAAGTTGACGGAAAAGGGCCCCGTGTTGGTGCGGCTGACCTGCGGTTGCTCCGGTTGCGACAAAGAACTGGCGTACTTCCAAACGCTTCACGAGGCATACAAAGGCAAGGGTCTGACGAGCGTGGCGATATTTCGCGCGCCCGACGATAAGGTCGAAGATTACGTCAAGCTGAAAAAGTTGAACATGCTGTACGCCGTTGACGAGAAAGGCGAGGCATGGAAGACGTTCCAGACGAAAACGATGCCGACCAATTTTTTGATTGAAAAAGGTGGCCGCATCAAGTCCATCGCAGCTGGCTGCGAGCCAAGTGGTTTGATTGCCGACATTCTGTCGAAGAAAATTGCCACGTTGCTCAAAACCGATACAGCTGATTTAAAAACGACTGACAAGAAAACAAAGTAGACTGCGAATTGCAAAAATGTCGCCCAATGGGCTGATAAAAAACTAGGAACACTAAAAGGTCGGGAGAGTTCCCGGCCTTTTTGATTTCACTCAAGTCGCAATGACGAGCCGTAAAGAAGTTGACCTTTTCATTGATCATCTCGAGCCGCTCTAACTCTAAGCTAACATTTATCGCTAAAAAGTTGGAGCAACAATTGGGCCGATTACGTCGACAGTGGCGATTTAGCTTGCTTGGAATAAGTCAGCGATGGATCGACCGGTGTCCTTTAACAGTGAATGCTGCAAGACCAACTCTGTTGTCGTAAGAGCAACTCTGTTGTCGTAAGAGCAAAAACCTTTTCGCCGGACCTAGCCCAATCGTGCTTAGTCAAGTCGACTCAATGTTGCTTCGATTCTCCCCAACGCAAAAGTCGATTACATCCTCCCGCTGCAGCTGCGTTAGGTTGCTTCACTAGCCCCGCCAGCTTGCCGCAATATTGGCTTGCGACCCGTTTAGATTTCCCCCAAAACCCCACCCGCCGCTGAGACGGCGACCTCCCCTCCACAGTTCGTTTTTAGGCAGCCGATAAATCCACTGCCAAAAACCGAACTGCGTGGGGAGGTAACGCGGGTGGAAAGGTAACTCGCGGCGCTCGCGGGGGAGGTAACTCGAGTAGAAAGCCCCAGCGGATCTCGTCGCCAAAAAACTGGTGAGCATCTCTGCAGTCGGGCCCTGGGATCGCGAGCAAGGAATCGAGGCGATTCCGACTGGCTGGACGAAAACTACAACGTCGTATCCCCCCTGCGAGAATTGCATGTGCGTCTCGTTTCTGGGTCCGCTATAATCGAACCATTGAATTGTCATGAGGATTCGATATTGAAATTTGGCTTCGCAGACTTACTCTTTTACAAACGTAATATGTCCCGTCAGCTACCGACAGTCGTTCCAGCGTTATTCCCGTGCGTGTTGCTGCTCTCGTTTGGTGTTGCACCCTCGGCGCACGGCGACGCCGAGGACGTCGCTATTGGCGAGTCGTTTCTGACGGAAGTTCGGCCGTTCTTGCAAAAGAACTGCCTCGGCTGTCACGGGAAAACCAAGCAAGAGGCCAAGCTCGATCTGAGTGGCTACACGACCATTCGATCGGTGACGAGTGACGTTCCCCATTGGGAAATCGTGTTGAAGCGTCTGACAGACCAGGAGATGCCGCCCGCAGATGCCAAAGTTCAACCATCGACGAAGAGCCGTCAAGCCATCATCGACTGGATCACCAGAATGCGCCGCCACGAGGCCGAACGAAACGCGGGTGACCCCGGCCCCGTCTTGGCGAGGCGGCTGAACAACGCCGAATACGATTACACGATTCACGACTTGACGGGAGTGGACATTCGACCGACTCGCGAGTTCCCCGTCGACCCAGCCAACACAGCCGGTTTCGCTAATTCGGGCGAGTCCTTAGCGATGTCGCCCGCCTTGCTGAAGAAGTACTTGGACGCGGCCCGCAGTGTTGCCGACCATATGGTGCCGACGCCAACGGGAATCGAATTCGCCCCGCATCAAGCAGTCTCCGAATTGGATCGCGACAAATACTGCGTCCACCGCATCGTCGACTTCTATAAACGCCAGCCGGTGGACTACGCCGACTATTTCTTCGCAGCATGGCGGTACAAGCATCGAGAGCGACTGCAAAATCCCAATATGACTTTGGCGGATTTCGCCCAAGCGGAGAAGCTCAGCCCCAAGTACGCCGCAACCATTTGGGAGATGCTGACCGACAACAAGCAAAACGCTGGTCCACTGGCCACGTTGCGTAACATGTGGGAGGACCTTCCTGGTTTCGACGAGGATCGACTAGACCTGGCCCGCGCCGGTTGTATCAAGATGCGCGAGTTCGTGATTCGCGAGCGCGAGCAGTTGATCCCTCGGCCCGACACGTCCGCTTCCTCATCACTCGGCAAGCAAATGCAACCGACGGTTCTCTGGCACAATCACAAGATCGCTGAGAATCGTCGCCAGGGTCGCTTGCCGTCTTCCGACGGGAAACCGGAGACCAAACAGACAATCGCCGCCATTGTGCGTTTTTGCTCGGTCTTTCCAGACGCCTTCT
>JBLHLE010000453.1:0-6284 GCA_047620805.1 Pirellulaceae bacterium | reverse complement strand
GACGCAGAACACACTGCCTTCATTCCCTCCTACGATCAGAAGATTCCACAATTACACACCAAGAAGAAAAAAGAACTCGGTGTCCGCACCGCACGCTGGGCCCTGAAGACTGTTTATGGCTACGATGATATCGTTTGGGAGTCGGCGAATCTTCTCTCCGCCGAAGCCGCAGGTGACGCGATTCTGCTGACTTTTGACAAAGTCGTTCGGCCCGATGACTTCGGTTCTGAGATCGAAGGCTTCTCGATCGCGGACAAGTCAGGCGTGTTCTATCTGGCCACCGCTGTCGCCAAAAGCGTGAACGATAAGGAATTGCAGAACAAGCAGATCCTCGTTTCCAGTCCACTGGTCAAAGACCCCGTCGCGGTTCGTTATGCCTGGGCACGCTCGCCAATGGGTAACCTCAAGGTCAACGGTATCCCCTGGCAACCGCTCCACAGCTTCCGCACTGACGAAATCGACTTTGCTGCCGAGGTCACGCACATGGACCCCGCTGGCCCGACTAAGAATTCCGAGGCCATCAAGGTTTTGAAGACCCAGGCGGCCACGGCGTTGAAAACAAGGCTCGAGGCTGTCGAATGAAGAATGTATTTCTTTTCGCTGTAGCGATTTGCTGCTCGACGGTCGCGCTGGCGGAACGACCGACCGTGTTGTTCATTGCAGATCGATGATCTTCGGCCGGAACTGGGGATGAAAGAATCCAAGTGACCTTTGCCCGCGTTCATCGGCTGGCAGAGTTGGTCGTCGTGGATTGTCACCCTCGCGGATCCGAAGGTTGTGACGCGGGAGACTTCTTCAGCTTGTTCCAAGTAATGTCGATAGCGCAAATCAGTCCTTCCTGGATTCTGTAGCTCCAGTCGTGAACGGAAAACGACGCGCCTCGGGGCCAGCTTCTTGAACTATCGATGTACGACTGGAGCGATCAATTCTCTGCTTCTCGCCTGCTAATGCCGCGAGGTCGGATTCGCGTCTTTATCTCACTGGTGTGAATCTTTGCGGGTTGTAACAGTTGTCGGAATCGCGCCGTTTGTATGCGCAAGTGCACCTGTATCAGTTATTCACGCCCTTGAATCGTGTTGAATCGTGTTGAGTCGTGTTGAATCGTGTTGAATCGTGTTGAATCGATTCGGGGGAGTTTGCGGGTGATGACGATGTCGCGGGTCGTTCTAGTTGTAATTGTTAAGATCCCGAGAAACGGCGAGTTTCATCGCTTGGAATTGTTACATTCGCTGCATCCGGCCGATTTCAATCAAACAAGACTATGGGGACAGTTCGTACAACCACTCCAAGCTGCAATCAAGTCATCAACTCTCAATACCGAGTAACCGTTAGGAGACGATCTAATGAAGATCACTCAAGTTTTCCGCGCAATTGTCATTGCCGGTGTCGTCTGCCTGTGTCGAACGGCCTGGGCGCAAGATGCCCCGCAAATAGACGGTGAACCTGGCTACGGACAATTCATTTCAAACCATTCCGTCGCGGATAGCCTGGGAGACTTGCAAAAGCAGATTGAAAAGCAAAACGATGCAATCTCCGACCTCAAGTCGGCGATGAAAAAGAAAGTCGATCCCGGTCATTCAGGGGCTACGATGAAAGTCTTTGGACGTATTCACGCAGACTTTTGGGGCTTCCCCGAATCTGACGCGATTACCGACGGTTTTGAAGGTGGCAATCCACAGGATCGACTCGGTTTTCGCCGCATGCGATTTGGGGTGAGTGGAAAACTCCCCTCGAACATGCTTTACAAAATTGAAATGGAGTTTGCTGGTGGCAACAAGACGGAATTTCGCGATGCCTACTTGGGTTGGTCGGATATTCCTTTCTTCCAAAAAGTCCTGTTGGGAAATCAGAAGCGACCCTATGGCTTGGATCACCTCAATAGTAGCCGCTTCAACGTTTTCCTCGAACGTCCATTCGTTATTGAATCCTTCAATCAAGACTCTCGTAGATTCGGCCTGGTTTCCTACGGTGTTTCCGAATGTCAGGATTGGAACTGGCGATACGGTGTGTATAACACCGAGCTGATGCAGAACGACGGGCAGGCGATCAACGACCACCTGCAACTAGAAGTTGCTGGTCGATTGGCCAATACTTTTTGGTACGACGAAGCTTCTGGCGGTCGCGGTTATGGACACTGGGCTATTGCCGGCTCGCACGCTGCAGTGGACGGCGGATCAGACGAAACTCGATTCCTGCATCGTCCCGAAGCTCGTTCAAGCAATAAATGGTTAAGCACCGGAACGATCGCGGACGCTGATAATTACAACCTCCTCGCTTTCGAGACGGCGATGAATTGGGGTGCTGTTCAGTTCGTTGCTGAATATCAGAACATTTGGTTGGAACGCGATACTGGCGATACTGTCCGCTACCACGGTGGATACATGCAGGCTTCGTATTTCCTGACGGGCGAACATATGCCCTGGGATCGAGCATCCGGCACAATTGGTCGCATTAAACCGTTTGAGGATTTCTTCTTGGTCAACACCTGCGACGATTGCGTTGGCTATGGTATGGGTGCTTGGCAAGTGGCCGTGCGATGGTCTTACGCCGACTTCAGTGAAGTCATTGCTGTACCCACCGCTGGTGGTACTGCCGGCGTCATGGGTGAAAGCCTCACGGTTGGCCTCAACTGGTATTGGACTGCCAACGCACGTATGCAATTCAACTGGATTCATGGTGCGATCGAAAATGCTGCCGGTAACGATGGCGAATACGACATTGTTGGTGCCCGCTTCATGGTCGACTTCTAATCCCCATTCAGTTTCCTAAATACAAATCAGTAATTCAGCATTCGGAGATGAACGAATGAAGACTATTAAGACTCTCATCGCCATAACAGCTTTGTTGGCGACAGCCACGGCAGCAATGGCCGGTGACTGCTGCTGTCCTTCGTGTGGCAAGACTTGCCAAGCGGAACAGGTAACGATCAAGACAAAGCATCACTGCTTTGAAGTTGAATGCAAAGATATCTGCATTCCGTCCTTCCGCTGGCCATGGGAAATGGCAAAGAAGAAGTGTAACGCCGGCTGTACGGCGGGTTGTTGCGACAAAGGTTGCACATCCGCTGGTTGCAGTTCCGGTGTTTGTTGCAACAAAGGTTGCAAAGGCAAATGCCCCGATTGTCCTTCTCAATGTGACGGCTGCCCTCCGAAGTGCGGTACGGTCAAGACTGTCAAGGTATTGAAGAAGAAGGAATACGAGTGCGAACACTGCGGGTACGAGTGGAAGGTCTTTAGCGTTGGCGGTGGCTGTGCAGACGGTTGTTGCAACGGTGGTTGCGAAGCCGGCGGCACCGTGGTTCCTCAGGCTGCTCCTGAAAGTAGTATTCCAGAGCCTCCGCCGGCAAGTGCTGAGAGATTGACGCCGTTTATTCGGCAAGCGTCCAATTACTTCTCAAAGTAACGCTCGACGAAGTAGCATGGCAAACCGTTAATCGACTCTCGCAATCCAAACAGATCCCCCGAAGGCGTGGGCCCGCGGGGGATTTTTGCGTGTTCGGAACTCTCTTTTCAATACATAGAATAGAATGTTTCAATACATAGAATTATGGTGGGCAAGTTTCGCGGCTTCGTTAGGTTAACGCGAATTTCTACAGCGGAAATGACGACTAGAATCTGTACCACAATATCGCGAAAATTGAGACAGAATTGTGACACTGCTACTTGTCAAATCGAATTGCGCAGCTACAGTATCAAACGTGATCGTTTTCTTGCCGTATCCACCGGGAAATTGATGTTCTTTCCTAAACAAAACCTTACACAAAACCGCTTTTGGTTTCTGGGCTCGTTTCTGTTGACGCTAATGCTGGCGTTCGCGGTGCCGTCTGTTCTATTTACTTGCGTTTCCGTGAATTTGGAATTGGAAGTAGAGCGTGAGGATTTTGAAGAAGAAACATTTACAAGTCAAAGCACCCGGGCGCGTCGCCTGCGAAACAACATCTGGAAGGCGTCCGGACGCGATTTCGTAATCACACCTTCTCGTCTGAATTTCGTTGAACAATCGTTCGTTGTTTCTGGGCATACGCTGCATAATGGCTTGCTCGCCCCGATACGCTGTTAAAGCGCTTCTGGTTGGGCACGGACTTGCGATGAATAGCATGGACCTGCGCGGTCGCGGTTCATTGTGGCAAGCCTCCCAGTGAGACTTTGGACTTGCTCGGTATTTTCGAACCAGTCCATTTCTAAATGCCCTCCGATAATCTTCGCGCGTACTGCGATCGTCTACGCTGGTCGTGTACTAACTGATTTCGAAACAGCTATTAAGTAGATCGGATATAGATGTCCTCCGTAAATCCATTGCATATAGACAAATCAGAATCGACTCTTGTCACTCTCCAAAAAGACCTGACTGCGGGACTCGTCGTTTTTCTCGTCGCACTCCCACTTTGCCTCGGGATTGCTTTGGCCTCTGGCGCGCCTTTGTTTTCCGGATTACTGGCGGGAATCATCGGCGGCTTGGTTGTTGGAGTGTTCAGCGGCTCACATACTAGCGTTTCTGGTCCCGCGGCTGGCCTGACTGCCATCGTGGCAACACAGCTGGCAATTCTGGGGTCGTTTGAGGCGTTCCTTTTCGCTGTCGTCATCGCCGGCGTACTCCAAATCGTTCTTGGGTTCGCCAAGGCGGGTGAGCTGTCTGCGTTCTTTCCCTCAAGTGTGATAAAGGGACTGTTAGCTGCGATCGGTGTGATTCTGATTCTCAAGCAGATTCCGCACGTACTCGGGCACGATACTGATCCGGACGGAGAAATGTCGTTTGTCCAGCCAGACGAACACAATACATTCTCTGAGTTACTGACGGTCTTGGGCGGAGATATTCTGATTGGCCCAGCCGTTATCGGGTTGTTTTCAATTGCGTTGTTGCTGGTTTGGGGGCGAGCCAAAACGCTTAACGCAATTCTTCCGGGACCGTTGGTCGTTATTATTGTTGGCGTATTGATGCAACTCGGGTTTCGTTCTTTTGGGGAAGAATGGGTCATCGGAGCGACTCACATGGTTCAAATTCCCGTGGCGGGCTCAGCGCGAGAGTTTTTCTCGTTTTTGACCTTCCCTGATTTCTCGCATTGGATGAATCCAGCAGTTTACATAGGTGGAGTGACGATCGCGATCGTCGCGTCACTAGAAACATTACTCAATCTAGAAGCCGTCGACAAATTGGATCCCCAAAAACGGCGTTCGCCGGGAAGTCGTGAGTTACTTGCTCAGGGACTGGGAAATGTTATAGCTGGTTTGATCGGAGGGCTGCCAGTTACATCAGTTGTCGTTCGCGGTTCGGTAAATGTAAATGTTGGCGCTCGCACGAAACTCTCTGCAATTTTTCACGGCGCACTGTTGTTGATCTTTGTCGCCCTGTTGCCGGGCTGGATGAATATGATCCCACTCTCCGCCTTGGGCGCCATTTTGATAGTGACCGGTTTTAAACTGGCCAGTCCCAAACTGTTCATGCAGTTGTGGAATGAAGGTCGATATCAATTCATCCCGTTCATAGTCACTCTTATTGCGATTGTGATGACTGACCTGTTGATCGGGATCTTGATTGGCTTAGGAGTCAGTTTATTGTTTATCTTACACAGCAACTTACGACGTCCAATTCGTCGCATCGTCGAGACACACATCGATGGCGAAATTCTCCACATCGAATTGCCCAATCAGGTTAGCTTTTTGAATCGCGCAGCCCTCGACAAACTACTCAGTAGCGCGCCGTCGGGATCGCATTTGTTGCTTGACGCGACGGACACAGACTATATCGATCCAGATATATTGGCGCTGATCCGCGACTTTAGAAAGGAAACGGCCGTCGCGAAAGGTGTGAACGTGAGTCTGCGTGGTTTCCGAGACCACTACCAACTTCGCGACGAGATTCACTTCGCAGACTATTCAACGCGGGAGCTCCAAGACCGAGCAACGCCGATACAAGTCTTGGAGATTCTACGTGAGGGGAATCGACGCTTCCGAACGGGCAACCGATTGAGTCGCGATCTGGGACGTCAGGTCGACGGCACCGCCGACGGTCAAAACCCATTGGCTGTAGTTTTGAGCTGTATCGATTCGCGAGTGCCCGCGGAACTGATTCTCGATGTGGGGATCGGCGATATCTTCAGCGTTCGGGTGGCTGGAAATGTAATCGGAACAAAATCGCTTGGAAGTATGGAATATGGCGTCGCTGTGGCAGGAGTGAAGCTCGTCCTAGTCCTCGGGCACACGCGTTGTGGCGCTGTAACTTCATCCGTCAAGTTGCTGGGGCAAGGCCAGAAGGCGAGCGATGCGACGAATTGTCAGCATTTGGAT
>JBLHLE010000452.1:0-6284 GCA_047620805.1 Pirellulaceae bacterium | reverse complement strand
GGTAAGCACGATCAAGTCCTCGTCGCAAGGCCCAAGCCCGCTCAACGGAGCAGTGTGTGCTCTCGCATTCCTTGAGGGCATGTGTCAAACTGCTCATGACCAGTGGCGGCATCTGATCGCCATATCCGACCATCTTCCGAGCTGTTTCTGCATAGAGCTTGGCACACGCATCTCGGTGGCCATCGTTGTATAAACGAACGCCACGGGCAACCGCGTGCTCGATTATCCGCCGGCCTTCCGCAGCTCCGACTTGCTTTTTTTCTGGCGGAAGGAGAACGGCGTCAATAACGTGGATGACGCCATTCGATGCATCGATGTCTGTTGACAGGAGTGAAGCATTATTTACCATCGCCTTACCACTGCGGATGCTAATCTGAATTTCCTGTCCCTGAACTGTTTTTGCTTGTTTCGCCGCGAGTGCATCGCCTGAGTACACGCGACCCGAAACGACGTGATATGTGATGATGGCTGCCAGCTTGGCCTTGTTTTCTGGCTTCAGGAGAGACTCGACAGTTCCTTTCGGAAGCTTATCAAAGGCCTCATCTGTTGGCGCAAATACAGTGAACGGGCCGTCTCCGGAAATAACATCTGATAGACCAGCAGCTTCAACCGCAGCGAGTAAAGTCCCAAACGATCCGGCTTTAGCGGCGGTTGCCGGAATGTTCTCTTGGTTCGGTAAGATTACCTGATCGATGACGTGAATGGTGCCGTTTGAACACGCGATATCCGTGGCGAGTACTTTCGCATTATCGACATAAACAGTTCCGCCTTCTACCTTGACCGCGACTCTTTGTCCATTGAGTGTTGCTGCATTCGACAACGATACAACCTGTTTCGCTCGCACGTCTCCGGCCACCACATGGTAGGTTAAAATGGCCGCCAACTGTGCCTTGTTCTCCGGCTTCAGTAGAGTTTCGACAGTCCCCTTCGGCAATTTTGCGAAGGCCTCATCCGTTGGTGCAAACACAGTGAAGGGACCGTCGCCTTTCAGTGCGTCTACCAAATCCGCCGCCTGAAGTGCCGCCGCGAGCGTCTTGAAATTTCCGGCTCCGACTGCTGTATCTACGATGTTTTTGTCCGCTGCCGAAACCGTACCTACAGCCATGAGACTGACGGCGATTGCGGTGATTAGCGATTTCGCTCCTAGAGTCTTCATTCTTTTTTCCTTCTGATTCCGAGTTGACCAGTGTAAAAGTATTTCTGTTTCCGATAACGAAGTTGTTGATTCCGTCGACACTGTAGGCGGGACGGACTCGATGACAAGCTGAAAACAGACTGGGAACCGTCATTTCGGGTGCACTGCAATCCAGCTGACAACAGGCAGGCGTGAGTGTCATCCCAGTTATCTCTGGAGTACCTAGCCAATCCACCATCGACTCCAAAAATCTGCCCCGTCACCCAGGAATTCTCAGGGTTTAACAGCCAGTGGATCATTGACGCGCATCATTAGGTCCACCAAGTCGCTGCGTGACATGCATCGATCGGACGCCGCGGCCGATTTTTCGTTGGCGTAGATTCGTTCGGTTAGGTGAGTTTTAACCAAACCGGGCGGCACGGCGTTGAAGCGAATTCCGCGGGACGTATATGACGCCGCAGCCGATTGCATAAGACTTATCACTCCGGCTTTTGCGGCAGCGATTGCCTCGCGATTCGGCAGCCCGATACGAGCTTCAGCAGATGACACGAGTACGATAGATCCGCCACGTTTACGCATCAAACGCCCCGCCGCGCGAACAACCGCAAAAGCGGAAGTAAGATTTGTGGCGTTTGTCTCTCCTCAGGTGTCGTAAGGTGAGCGGGTTTTCACCAGAATCAGTTGCCGTGTTCTTCTGCACAACTCTTTTCCGCTTTAACAGCTGCTTTGCATATATTGCGAAGCATGCCAGCAAAAACGAATTGATGTAGTGGATAAATGCCGTACCAATACAGCAGGCCGAAAAGACCGACCGGGTCAAAAATAGCGGTTTGGCGGATGTTGCTCGTTGTCTCATCGCCAGTGACTTCAAACTCGAGCCATGCTCGGCCAGGCAGTTTCATTTCGGCCTGCAACAGCAGCCGGCGTCCAGGTTCATATTCCTCGACTCGCCAAAAATCTAGTGCGTCGCCAACTCTCAACTCAACGGGGTCGCGTCTTCCACGCCGAGTTCCGACTCCACCAAACAGCAAATCGATAAACCCACGAACTCGCCACAGCCAATTGCCGTAGTACCAACCCGCATCACCGCCTATTCTTTGAATCGGCGCGAAGGCAGCTTCGATTGAAACTTGAATACTCGAGGTGCGCGAATCTACAAGCCGAGAGCCGAACCGAACTCCGCCCCATGAATGAGGTTTTCCCGAGGACGATAGCGCATCTGACCAGCGTGTTGCCGCGAATTCACGGTCCTCATTCACTATTGCTCGAGCAATGGCCTCGTGTATGCCTCGAGGACGAATTGAAAAGCTGGAGTCGGCAACATTGTTCGACAGAAGCGTAGGATTCTTCAGACTCTCGACAAGTTTACGACCAATGCGGGCGTAAACGGGCGTCACGAGCCCAAGCCACAGACTCGACAAATAGGGCGTTAGCAATGGAACGGGAATCATGAGCCGCCACAGTCCACGCTGCCGCGCATATTCCTTCATGATCTTGCCGTAAGAGATCTGATCGGGACCACCGATTTCAAAGATCCGCGAATGGCCTTCCTTAAGTTCGATGGCAGCGATCAGGTACTCCAGTAGATCCTCGATCGCGATCGGTTGCGCCTTAACGGCAACCCATTTGGGACAGATCATGACGGGCAGACGCTCTACTAGCGAACGAATGAGCTCAAATGAGAGACTTCCCGACCCGATCACGATGGAAGCGCGAAATTCGATGATTTCTGCAGACGACGACCGCAGAACGTCACCCGTCTCTTGACGGCTCCGCAAATGCTTAGACAGATTTTGATCGGGATTACCTAAACCACCCAGGTAGATGATCCGTCGCACGCCGGCTTCCCCAGCCGCCTTTGCAAAGTTGCTCGCCGCCTGGCGATCTTCGTCTTCGAAATCACTTTTCGCCCCCATCGAGTGTACGAAGTAGAATGCCGTATCCACACCGACGAGCGCCGCCTTCAATGATTCCGCGTTTAAAACGTCACCTTTCACGACCTCAGTCGTTTCGCCAACTCGAGCTTGCAGATTTTCGGGCCGACGCGACAGGCAGCGAACGCGATAGCGACGCTCTTCGAGCAACGGCAGCAGACGACCGCCTACGTAACCCGTAGCACCTGTGAGGAGTATGCGTCGTTGATTGTCCATTAAATGGAACTTTCGTAGAACAAATAGGATGATTGGAAGTTGCAGGCCGTCATTGCGTAATACCCCTCCGGAATTGGGAGGAGATAACCGACGGCGATGTTCAGTTTAGCACTGTAGTTGTGTACGGGAACTTGACCAGTTGGTGGCAAACATTTGGGCCCAGGTTCGCGAACATGCCCCTAGTTTTGCGAGTTGCTAGGGTTTGGCGCGCCGACCAATTGTCGCAGATTATCAGGTCTGCATCCTTCTTGCTCAAACAAGACATCGAAAAGCGAATCGCCATGATCCAATGCAAGAGGGCGAAAATAGAATGTGGCATGCCTGATCATTCTGGTTGTTCGGGACCGAAAGGCGTCCCCAACTTTTCCTTTAGGTCTTTGGGCAGGTCGCTAGATTTGAGTAGTTCAAGTATGCGGCTCGCGGCGGAAATGCCACTTAGAAATGCCCCTTCGACTCGCGGACCAGCGCACCAATCACCACAGGCACCGACTTTCATTTCTGGTTCGAACAGGCAGCTTTCGGCAAGTGGGTCGGGCGGCAGAGCAAAACGCCAGCGATGTGTCGCACTGAATTGCTCGGTTTTCGGAGGAAGTCCAACGACCTGCCAGAATGCCGCCAGTAAACGTCCTTCGACCACTGCTGGCGACTCCTCTAAATGATCGCGAGTCCAATCCGACGATGCATGCAACACCCAAGTTTCCGGCTCCGATTCACGTCCAGGCTTGCTGCTGTTGCGAGCGATCCATGAAAGAGGGGAACCGTGAACAAAAGCGCCTCCGAACTCGCGGCCCAAGGATTCTTGAAATGCAAGCATGACGGCCCAACACTCGTGCATTTTGACGGCGCGAGCACGTGCAGCCAACGATGGTGATGCCTGGAGAAGTTCAGCCGTTTGTCCGGCCGGCGCGGAAACGATTGCGACGTCGAACGTGCCCAAACTCATGCCTTCTTTACTCGCCACGTGCCATAAATCACTTTTTCGTTGTAGTGGAGCTACTTGAGTCTCGAATCTGATATCCAGATCGCGCGCCAAATATCGGCAGATCGCGTTCATTCCCGGCACGGCGACGAAGCGATCGGTATCCGACTTCTCTTCCTTAATTATTCCGTTTTCTAATACGACGATCGGTGCTTGCCAGCGTTGGACGACCTCATGGTCAACCCAGGACCTCACGCACTGTTTAAAACTCTCGTCGCGAGCGGTGAAGTACTGAGCTCCATGGTCAAATCGCAATCCGTCTTGCGTTCGTCGCGTCGACATTCGACCTCCCACACCCCGGCTTTTCTCAAAAACGGTTACGGGGACACCAGCGTCCTCGAGCGTTCGAGCAAGTATTAAACCTGAAATACCCGCACCGATGACCGCGACTCTTGGCATGGAATGATCCCGCAATCGCTCAGTATGTTTCATAGTGCACCGCGTGTTTTTCCGAAATTGCCAGCATTGATTCAGACCTTACCAGCCGAATGTACCAGGTGAACCTTTGAGCGGTCCGAAAACGTGAGGTGTAACCCAACGCCTTAGAAATCGCCTTGCTGGGCTTGGCGCCTCTCCTCATCAATGTAGCAGGCTTCCATTCTGCTAGAGTAGAAAGCCACATAGCCCTCGATGCCGAAATAAGAACTCCCGATGATACGCAAGACGGACGAATGGCCTAGCAGCTTCAGGCTTCACACATGATTGCGAAGTGCCAGCTCTTTCGGATGCGGATTAAGATACACCTGATTGCGCAGGTACGGTACATCAAGGATCCGCACGTAATGAGCGATCAGCGTCAATGGGACGACCAGCGGAACATTTTTCTTCCGGTAATCTTCAATATGCGAAATTAATTCGCGTTTCGATTTGGAATCCAACTCGTTTTTGAAGAAGCCGAGGATATGTTGTAAAACGTTACAGTTTTTCTTAGGCGTAGCGATCTTCTTCATCCCCGTCATAAACAATTTTGAGTATTGATCTCGCAGTTCACCGCGAGGGACCGACTTCGCTGCCGCAACTAGTTTGCCAAGTTGTCGATACTCTGGCTCGGAGTGGGATAGCAACGTGAATTTATAACGCGTGTGAAAGTCGACGACATCCCCGACTTTCCACCTTTTGAGCCACAGCTGTTTTAATGCGTGATATGCAAATACACGTTCAACCCAGTTCTCTCGCAGTTTTGGATCGCATAACCGACCCTCTTCCTCGACAGGCATATTGGGAAATCGCTCCAAAAGGGCTTCGGCGAAAATTCCGACACCGAGACGCTTCGGCGGACCCTTCGGTTGGTGGACCTTGACCCGTTCCATGCCACAGCTTGGCGAGTCTCTTTTCAAGATGTAGCCGGTCAGATCCTCGTCGTCGAGTTGCTTGACTCGCTTCTTCGCAAACGTCGTCATGCGTTTTGTCAAGTCGACGTTGGTGCGCGTCGTCTGCATGTGGATCGAGTCTTCAAGCTGAACCAACTTGATGGTCTCGCGGGGCGTTCCCAGACCAACTTCGACTTCCGGACAAACGGGCACCCATTCAAAGTACTCGCCGAGCGTGTCCGTCAGGTAGCGATCGTGTTTGTGTTGACCGTCGAAGCGAACCTCTTGGCCGAGCAGGCAAGACGAGACGCCGATACGAATTGTTGGTTCAGTCTTGCTCATCGAGTTCATTTTGGTGAAAGGATAGGATGTTGAACGGTAGCGTCGAGAAACGAAAACAAGCTGTCATTGGATTTCCTCGTATTTTCGAGGTTGTAGCAGAACCACTGAATTCTCCAAGTCGTTACGTCACTGCAACCACTTCCCTGCAAAGTAGCCGGAAACGGCAACCGTCGAGCACAAGACCGTGCCCCAGCTCATATCCACGACGGTGACGATCCGCGGCCATCCCTTCATAGTTGCGTGATTCGTCAAGTCATAGGTGGCGTAAGTCACGAAGCCAAAAAATGCGCCCATAAGGGCGACTTTTTTCCAAGAATCGGAGTGCAGGCTCGGTGCGACAACGAAGACAAGAATACCTAGCAAAAAGA
>JBLHLE010000451.1:0-6284 GCA_047620805.1 Pirellulaceae bacterium | reverse complement strand
GTGATCTACTTCGCCCTCTGGCGACCTTGGAAGAAACAAGCCGGATGGTTGAATCGATTGTTGCCTTCGTCAAGGAAGAGTCTCTCAGTGTCAAAGGTCAGGAGCAGTTGCCCGCTAGCAGTGAAATCATTGAGTCACTAATTGGCAAGGGTAAGAGAATAGAGGGCCAACAAAGTCGAACTGGGTTTACTCAGCTGGTACTGGCGATGGCTGCTGCGGTGGTAACGCCTACCAAAGATTTCATCAAAAACGCGTTTCAAGCTGTTAAGTCAAAAGACGTTACAACGTGGACCCGCGACAAGATGGGAGTTTCACTGCAAGCGATGCGGGTCCGCGTGAACCGTCAAACTTACGGAACAGAAACCGGATAAAGAAATTGCCGTCAAAATCGCCGATTTTGAGCAGTCCACTTACGTCCCCTTTCCGTTTCCGAAAGGTCTTAGAACACCATTACAGTCATTTAAACCGCATCACATCGAATGGCTGAAACGCGATCTCGCACTGATTGGAGGACTTGGGGCTGCTGGAACATCAGAGTTTCTTTACTTCAGGTTGAGCGGAGACGAGTAGAGTGAGTACGACCATTTTTCTGTTTCTTTTGGTTTCGATTACATTCGTCGTGGTCGCTGCCTTTCTAACAGGATACATTTCGAATAGGCGAAATATAAATGCAACTACTGCGAGACTTCGAGAATCTGACCGCACTGTTGCGTTGCCCGACGCAATTCGCTTATGCAAGGAAGGCATGGGTGACATTTTTCGGAATCAGACGACCCTACCGGGGAAATTCTGGTTTGTCCGGAGGCAGGACGAATCAGACCAAAGGTCGTTTTGGCAATTCGTCAACGATGAAGGCAAGATAATTGAATCTGTTTCAAAACCATCCGAGAAAGAATTAATCGGACTTTTGGAATTAAGAGATTTGGTGGAACCGTTTGAGGATTAGTTGCCGCAACGGGGGCAAGAGGACCAGCAGTTGTTTGGGATGGCTTCGACGGAAAAACTAAGCGGTGGGTCGAAGAAAACCTTGGGGGCGCCGGGAGGAGATCATGCGGCGAGCTAGTGCGCTTCGCGAAGGACGCATCCCGTGCAGTATTATTCATCGGCAACACCGATTCATTGAGAAACTCGTAATTTGAATTCTAGGCGACTGGAATCACGCCGGTTGTTATTGGCTTGCGTCGGTAGATTCGAGTAACTTGGTCGGATCTGGACCGTTACTGGGATTGACGCGCGGAGGATATCGTTCGCGTTTGCTCAGGGCGGTACTTCGGGAACAACTCCATTGAGCGGGTTGTCAAGAGACTGGTGGTTGTATTCGGCGTGATACCACTGGCCCGGGAGGTGTTAGACATCTGATGATGTATAGATTCATACTCGCTGAAAGTGATAAATCCAAAATGCTTAGATTGTCTTTTCGAATCGCAGCCACCGCTATTCTTGCGTTTTGTTGCCTTGAAGCATCAGCGATCGGTGATGAGCCGTCTTATCTTTCTCGCACCAGCGAGGAGTGGGCTGGCCTGCTGAGATCTGGGGATCGCGATCAGCGTCGTCGTGCTATTCTGACTTTGGGTGAATATCGTCCCAACGCAGAGCCCTCGGCGGATGCTGTGTTGGTTGAACTGCTTAAAGATCCCAAAACGGACAGCGATGCGCTTTTGGCGATTCAGTTATTGGGTTCCCATGCGAAAGAATCTCCTCAACTGATAATTCGCGACATAGAAAAATTCGATACAGTATACGGGAAACATAAGAGCGCTTTGGCAGCGATCGGCGCTCCCGGAGTTGCCGCTTTTGTCTCGTTTCTTGAGTCGACGGAGCCCACCCCGCAAAATGCGTTGAGAGTAAATTCTGCGATCAGTTGCCTAAGCTTTGTTGAGCCTACGATCTCCACCTTGATTGGGCTCATGGACGATCCGCTGGTTGGAACAGCCGCAATGTCTACGATCACATCGGTTCCGCCCGAAACCGGCTGTGCGGCTGCTTGCGCAAAACTGATTGAGATTTTCAATAAACCCGATGGTGAATTGCCCGCGTTTTCAAAATCAAAAAATCGTCCAGATCAGGGACAACGAGCATTTATCCTAGCTCGACTGAGTGACGTCGCGTGGCAACAGGAAAATGCCAAGTTATTCTTCGTGAAGCACCTCAAAGACAAGTCAAGCGAGCTGCATCGACCCTCATTAAGCGGATTGATAATCAATTTTCACGAAGATCCCAGTATCCAAAAGATCATCAAGTCTCACCTGCAGGAAGCGGTACCTTCATTCGAACGGATCACTATCGATCAACTAGCGAGGACAAACGCCGACATTAATCCCTACATGACAGAAATTCTCTCAATCATTGCAGATAAAAGACGCCTGTCTCGGACCGTTGTGCGATTGCTCAGTCGCCCCAACAGCATCGATGATTTTAGCATTGAAGATCTGGTGAGCATTTATGTGTCGCTTATGCCGTTAAGACTTGATTACGACCTCGCTCTTTTTGAGCACCGACTGGCGTACTCGAAAAATCTGGCCGCTGGGGTGCGAGTTGCACTGCAAAGATATGCAGCCTCGCCCGCTCAACTCACCGCAACACTGCGTCTGATTCATGAGTTTCAAATCGAGGAAGCTTACCAGCCTGCATCTAAATTCTTCACGCATTCTGACCCAAGTGTAAAGAAGGCAGTCTGGGAAATACTCGCACTCCCCGACGCTCCAGAACTTGTGTCAGCCGAATTGCTTTCAGCCGGAGATACAGGACCAATTTCCAACCCACTCCATGCATCAGTTTACGCGAAGAGTACGACTGACATAGACTCTGTCGCTCAACGGCTATTGATGGGGTTCGAACTGAATCGTCGAAACGAGTTTCTCCCGGCCTTGGCGAGGTTTCATCGAGCTGACGCGCGAATCGAACGCGCAATCGTCGATCACATTCTCAAATCATTTAAGCCACGTGAGACTATCCGTTTTTTAGAAAACGAGCCAACAATGTGGCTTATTGGAGTACGTGCGCTAATAAACTCTGAGAACCCTCAATCCCTTACGCAAGTGTTGAATTACTTGAGTTCAACTCCAATGGCAAGATTGTTGGAAAAGGAAATTCGTCCGCTTTTCAAACATTCGTCTCCACAGATCGCGCGGAGTGCAATAGCACTAGTTGCCAAATGGGACCGGAGTATGGTCAGTTACTGTATCGATCTTTTTGAAGAGTCGGAAGACTTTGGGATGAAAATTGCCAGTGCTGAGGTTATCGCAAAATGGGGAAATGCGGATGAAACGGCGAAAGAGTACTGTGCCAAATTGTTGAAACATGAAGACTATCGATTTCGATTGCCAGTGATTTTCCACGCTGACCGTTCGGGTTTGACTAAGGAGCAGCTCTTTTCACTTGCGACTGGCGATGCGTCGCCAATCATTCGCCGTTACGCAGCGGTTGCATTTTACAATCGCGGATTTTCGAGCGACAAAATTCCTCGACCGGGAAAGAGACCGGCTACCAAGACTACTTTGGCGAACTTGGCCCAAAAACACAGGGTCTCCGAAGAAAAACTTGAGTCATGCTTTAAAACTCGTGACTGGGTAAATCAGCAAAGAGTTCTCGCTTGGATCCTCACTACAAAACCTGAAGATCCGGAATGGCATCGTCGGGTGATGTTGGTGATCGATTCAAAGCATACGCCTGTTGGCCAAATGGCTTTACAGGCTGCATGGCTGCTGAAACCCGACCCCTGTTTGGAATCATGGCTGTTTCTCGATGGCCCGTTCGATTATTGTCACCAACAGCAGCCTGACAAAATCACCGCGCGAGGGGTCGCGAGACTAGAGGCACTCCTAGAGAATTCACTTGAACCATTCGACGCAGAAGTCGATCTGTTTAGTCCGGCGATTCTCTTGCTAAAAGTTAATGAGAGTCAAGTTGCGAAAGACTATCTATTTCAACAACTCTTAAGAAAACCTAGTTATGACCGCTTGAAGACGATGGCACTTCACGACGATCGAGTGCTACCATTTCTCCGAAAGTCATTGACACACCCGAACCCAACGACACGCTCGAAAGCAGCCGATATTCTTCGAGGCCTCCATAGGCAAAACGATTAGCCTACCTTCATGCGATACTTATTGGCTAATGGGTTCTCAGGAAGCACATCGCATTCTTCTGGGCTCACCGGCTGTCTTTCCACGGCGATTTTCTCTTTGTATCTTATCTCTCGTGCTAGCCGTCGCAGCTCGAGTGCGCCGAATCGCACGACTTCAATTCCGTGTAGCAGTAGGAACGCGATGACGGTCAGCGTGCATGCCACACACTCGGTGAGCGCACGGTGAAGTACATCTTGCAGCGGGGGTTATGTTGGAGGATTTAGTTCCTTTAACGTGAGCGCACGGTGAAGTACATCTTGCAGCGGGGGTTATGTTGGAGGATTTAGTTCCTTTAACGTCGGAGTCTGGAAGATGGGAAACAAGAATCGTTCAAAAGAGAAGGAAGAGTTTTGGCGGATGGTGGTTTCGGAGTTTGAAACTCGCGGTCAATCTGTCCGCGATTTTTGTCGAGCGGAGGAAATCGGCGAAGCTTCCTTCTATGGTTGGCGTCGAGAGATCGCCCGCCGCGACGCAGAGGGAGGTGGCGTAGAACCTGCAATACCGAACTTGTTGCCTGTGACAGTGGTCGATCTGGAGAATACTAGTCAGCACGAGAATCCACCAGACTTGTGCAGTGGCGAGATTGAAATCCAAACGCCTGGTGGTGTGACGATCCGCCTGAGGGAGGCTGTTACCAACGAGCGGATGCGTACCGTACTGAACGTTGTCGAGCAACTTTAGGCCATGGCGTGGAACCGTTCGCGTGGCTCAAGGACATTTTCACTCGGTTGCCTTATCACCGTGAAGGCGAAGCCTTCCAGCAAGCAGCCGCAGGACTGCCAGTGACCAGCGATGAACTCGACTACCTCTTGCCCGACATCTGGCTCCAAGCCAACCCTCAATGCGTCTGGGAGATCGACCAGATCCGCCGCGAAGAACGCGAACGCAAGGCTAAATAGCACCCGCCTGTGAGTAAACCCGAGGAGTGCACTTCACCGTGCGCTCACCTTCACCGTGCGCTCACCGCGGGACTGCCAGTGACCAGCGATGAACTCGACTACCTCTTGCCCGACATCTGGCTCCAAGCCAACCCTCAATGCGTCTGGGAGATCGACCAGATCCGCCGCGAAGAACGCGAACGCAAGGCTAAATAGCACCCGCCTGTGAGTATACCCGAGGAGTGCACTTCACCGTGCGCTCACGGCGAAAAAGCAGGGGCGAAGGGTGGTGGGCACTGCCCCCGCTATGACACCGCACCTCGCTCTCTTTGCTTGATGTTTCCCAGCCGCCACACGCTGAGGGCAACGCTTCAGGCGATCAGGTAGGCGGCATGGGAGTATGCGGATGGCGATGCATCGCTTCGCTCACGCATTAAAGAGCTACTGGATCAGGACAAGCAGAGGGCAGAGCGAATGCGGGGTACAGGTGCAAGAGCGGAAGCGTGAGCAAACGTGTTGCAGAATTGGGAAATGCGGGAGGGAAAGCAAGGGCGAAGGGAGTGCCTGTCATTCATCGAGATATGACTTCCAATCAAAAATGGCCCCCGCTGACCAAAGCTCATCTCTGATACTGTTGATCTGCGAGTCAGTGACCGTCCACAACATCATGCGATCGTCCAGACTCGTCAGCATTCCTCTCGACGACTCCGAATCAATCCATTCACGAAGCGTTTCTCGGCCCATCATTCTGGAGAGTTGTGGCTCGGTCAGATAATTCTGCGGATAAACATCTCGAAGAACTCCTTGCTTATAAACTTCCTCGACCATTCCCAAGTCGCCCCACCTGGACACGGTAAGTGCTCCCTCGTACGCACTTGGTGACTCTTGACCAGGCGATGATGAGTAATTGACACCAGCGGCGTAGAATAGCGGGCCTTGGTCGTGCTTGCGACGAAACCCAATCCCGTACTTGGGGCAAATGTTGGAGATGCAACTTCGTGTCAATTGACGAAGTGGCTCATCATCTAACTTCGAAACAGAGGCCCGTGCAGCAAGGCCGAAATACGGTCGGAGTCCCACACCCAGATCAAGCGAGGCAATCGCCCACCAATCCAATGTTGGGATTGCGCCATCTGGAACTATTGCAAAAACCGAAACGCTCTTTACGTCAGAGAATCCCCGTTTTTGAAGGCGTGAGTCGCCGTTAGCGAATGCGACAGGTTTTCCACCAAAGCCCTTGCCCTGAACGGAGAGTCTATCAGGTAGACAGCCAGCGCCG
>JBLHLE010000450.1:0-6288 GCA_047620805.1 Pirellulaceae bacterium | reverse complement strand
CTGATCTGCGCTCGTAGAACAGTTCGGACGCAGCTGTTTTGTTGATCGTTTGGATATCCAAGACCGTTAGATGATGGTCACTTACGGGCTCAAAGGCCGTCACTATCCGGCCGTCGACATAGCGATTCAGCTTCTGCGGCGAGGCAACGATCTCGACGTCATTCTTTGCCTTGGCAGGAAAAGCATCGTCCCGAATGAAACGGAAATCACCAAAAAGACTGAAGCGAAAGTAACAGGAAAACCATGAATATAGTCAAACAAGTAACCTGCGTGGTTTTTCTGCTCGCGTTCGCATCTAGCATTCAGGCGGCCGACAAACCGAATGTGCTCTTTATCGCCATCGACGACTTGCGTCCGGAATTGGGATGTTACGGATCGGAGATTGCGGTTTCGCCAAACCTCGATGCGCTGGCGAAGGCGGGTTTGCTCTTCAATCGAGCGTATTGCCAACAGGCGATTTGCCGACCTTCACGAGCGAGCCTGATGACGGGAGCGCGGCCCGATACCACGGGGCTGACGCACAACTACGTTTCGCTGCGACAACTCCGGCCGAATATTTTAACATTGCCGCAGCACTTCATCGTGGATGGGTACGAAGCGGTCTATTGAGGCAAGGTCTTTCATCGGGGGGATACGGACGAAGGAGTTTCGTGGAGTCGTGAACCGGTCGGAAAAATCGCCGGCATGAAAAAGCCGATCTGAGCTTACGCTCTTCCCGAGAACAATCGGATAAAGAACGAGAACATCAAGCAGATGCTCGCCAAATATGGTGAAGCGGCCCGCAGAGGAATCGGTAGCGGACCTGCTTACGAAAGCGCCGATGTCCCCGACCACGCTTATATCGACGGCTATGGTTTGCCTTCTTCCATGCGCTGTCCACAGATACGAGTGCTCATCCGCGGGGTGAGAACTTCATGAACACAGGATTCACGATGGAAGGTTTTCCGTCGTTTGGAGCTTGGGTGACTTACGCGTTGGGAACCGAGAAACAGGAGTTGCCCGCTTTCGTGGCCATCAACGATCCTCGCGGATTGGCCAGAAGCGGCAAGAATAATTTCGGTAATGGATTCTTGCCCGCCGCTTTCCAAGGAACCGATTGCAACGCCAAGAACCCACCTGATAATTTGCGCCGTCCCAATGTATTGTCGGCCAACGTCGACCGCAGGACGGTGGATTTGTTGAAGCGATTGAATTCGCGGCACCTCGAGAAATATCCAGGCGAAGCCAACCTTGCCGGGCGGATCGCCAGTTACGAAGTGGCCGGCAAGATGCAGACGTCAGTGCCAGAAGTTATGGCACTTTCGGGTGAAACCGCGTCGACTCTGAAAGCCTACGGCGTCGAAGGCGGCAGTGAACTTCGCGGCGAGTACGCGAAAAACTGTATCTTGGCTCGCCGGCTATTGGAGAAAGGAGTTCGCGTCGTGCAGCTGTTTAACGGCAGTGATCCTGCGGGGGGCTATGGTATTACAAACTGGGACTCGCATTCCAATATTCAAAGCACCCACGCGCTGCAGGCGGAGATCATGGATCAGCCTACTGCCGCCCTCATCGCCGACATGAAGCAACGAGGAATGTTGGAGAACACGCTGGTAGTGTGGGCCACTGAATTTGGCCGCATGCCTTTCTTGCAATCGAACGGAACCGGTCGCGACCACAATCCATCCGCGTTTACATGCTTCCTGGCTGGGGCCGGAGTCAAGAAGGGATTTGGCTATGGGGAAAGCGACGAGTTCGGTTTCAAGGCGGCTGTCGACAAGACGAGTGTCTTCGACTTCAACGCCACGATCCTACACTTGATGGGACTCGATCACGAACGACTGACCTTCTATCACAACGGTTTGGAAAGACGTCTGACCAACGTCCATGGGCATGTGGTGAAGAACGTGTTAGCATAACGTAGCCCCGGCGTTGTGGACTCCGGTGAGAGTCAGCTGCGGTCAGAGTAGCCTGACGCGATACGAATGGCTTGTCACCTGCCCGCTTGGACGTTGTCTATTTATCGACTGCTCCCATGACGAGGAGGTCACTGCTCGTTGTACGCGTCGATCCGACACAATCCGAGAGGTGGCGGGCTGAGTTATGTGGTTCAAGAATCTAGTCGGTTTCAGTGAGCAAGACGCTGAACACGTGCGAGCGAATATCACGGTGACGGGCGACTCGATGGTTTTGACATGGATGTTTTCATCGTCAGTTACGGGCGATCCATCCCGTGTGTTGTAGAGTTCGTAAGTGACTTTGAAAGTCAAGGAAACTAGCAGCTTCGACTGTTATTCGGATTGAATACACCATTTCAAGTCTGCACAATTGGCTGGCAGAAACGCCCCAGCTCTCCTGGGCGGACCTGTTACTGCAATAATGCCGACAAAATTGGTCCGTAATCGACGTGAACGGAGCGGTACGATGCTAATATAAATGGCAACCTGGCCGGGAACGTCTTCAGGCTGGACTCAACGGGCACGTAACTGTCACGGAAAATACGATGAGCAAACGCATTCGCTTCGCGGTTCTGTCGATCTACTTGGGTTGCATTTGTTCGGTGGTTCCGGCGCTTGCCCAATCTCTTCCGACTACAAAATCTGTGGCGGAAACGAAGCCGAAAGACGAAGAGCCAAAGAACGCGGCGGACACTCCAGGGCAAGCTGCCAAGGACGATAAGGAGGGCGACGCCAAGGAAGAAGAGAAGCAGGTCTACATCCGCGTTCAACGCGACGACCGCAAGCGACCGATAGCAATGGAAACCGCCATCGTCTCCTACGTCGCCGCGGGGGATAAAAACAAGGGCGTGCAGATTGATCTTGTCGGAGCGGTTCACGTGGGCGATGCGGCCTACTACGAAAAACTCAATAAAGCCTTCGAAGAATACGACGTGTTGCTTTACGAACTCGTAGCGCCTCCCGGTACGCAGATTCCCAAAGGAGGCCGAAAGACTTCAAGCGGACTAATCAACTCGTTACAAGGTGGCATGAAGTCCGTTCTTGAACTCGAGCATCAACTGGAAAAGGTGGACTACACCAAAAAGAATTTTGTCCATGCCGACATGTCGCCAACGGAGTTCGCTAAGAGTATGCGGGATCGTGGCGAGAGTTTCCTCGATATGTTCTTCAAAGCGATGAGCAAAAGCGCCGCGGCGCAGAAGGCTGGCAAGCCACAAATAACTGAAACGCAGCTCTTCATGGCACTGTTTGCCAAAGACCGCGCCTTGCGATTAAAGCGGCTGATGGCGAACCAATTTGCCGATATGGATACCGCTATGAATTTGTTCAACGGGCCAGACGGCTCGACCATTCTGACCGAACGCAATAAGAAATGCATGACTGTGCTCGAAAAAGAGATCGACAATGGTCACAAAAAGATCGGCATCTTCTACGGCGCGGCTCACCTGTCCGATATGGACAAGCGGCTGATCGATGAATTCAGCATGCAACGCGAAAAGACTCGTTGGGTCGTAGCCTGGGATCTCGCTACCAAGCAACCCGTCGCCAAAAAAGCGGAAGAGAAACCGGAAGCCGGTATTGAAGACGATGCCAAAGAAGACGATGCCAAAGAAGACGATGCCAACGAAGACGATGCCAAAGAAGACCCTGCCAAAGAAGGCGATGGCAAAGAAGACGATGCCAAAGAAGACCCTGCCAAAGAAGACCCTGCCAAAGAAGACGATGGCAAAGAAGACGATGGCAAAGAAGACGATGGCCATTCGCCCGAGCCCGGTGACAAGCCGGCAGCATCCAAGGCCGAAGTTGGCTAAGCCAGTTTAAGGGTAGTTTCCAAAACGGGCGACTTGCTATCGGTTGCGAACTTGAGGGCAATTGCTGCTCTGGCGATTCTATTGTTGGGCCTCCTTCCCGCCGAGGCGGCGGACCCACTCAACGCCGTCTTCTCCGCGGTCGATGTTCTTTACGATTGGTCGGACGGATGAGCTAAGAGTCAAAAGCAAAAGCCAGCTCACATCATCGATCTACCTCGACGACCTGTGGATCGTTCAGCATTTTGGCCTTGAGCCCTGTCAGCGGTTTGCCGTTGACTTCGACTGTATAGCTGCCGTTTTTGAAAACCTTGGGCTGAAAGGTATCGCCGTTGATTCGAAGTGTGTAGACCCAGCTGCCAGTCGCCTCATCGATCACCTTTACGACCGGGTTCTTGGCCCCCGTAAATTTAAGAGTTGGCAGGTGAGCGACGGCTTTGCGGCCGTAGTTGTCGGTCTGGTTAATGGTGATCGGCCAACCGGGATAGGGTTTGGATCCGGGAGCGGAAATGTCGATATTGCGAGGCCAACATTCCATCGTGATCTGGCGCTTAGTTTTGTTGAAGCGAACGATGCCGAAGCCAGCGGCTCGGGTGGTTAGCTTGCTACCGTCGGCCGGTGTCTTGGCTGGGTTGGCGACTGCCAAGCACGTGATGTGGTTACCGAAAGTGTCGAGATGTTCGCCGTAGATTGGGGCTTGGCCGGGTTTGCGATTGCCGCCCGCTGTTAGTGGCTCCCACCAACGCAGGTAAAGGTTGGCGATCGACGGTACGCAAAACGAGTAATTGGCATCGCCAAAATCGTCTACACCGTGGTGAAAGACAGTCGCTAGATGCTGGTCGCCTGCATAGTGAAATGCGTGAGCCTTGCGGAGGGCGTCGACTGCTTTGTTACGGCCGGTTTGCGGCCAGCCATTGGAGTCGAGGTCGCCGTAGAGGCGTCCACCGACTTTGCCATGTATGTGAGCGCCACCGCAGAAAATGGTTTGAGAGAGTGCTACTTTGAAATCGGCTCCTTCCCAGTCCTGTCCCCATACGTCTAGAAACTTGAGTTGTCGATCGCCGAGCATTTTCAGGCCGGGCTTATCGAGTTGCCGTACGTCGAATTCCGCATTGGGAACGTGGTCTGCTCGGCCGCCACCAGCGCTTCGCACTGCCGTGGGCCCCGTCTTGAATTTACGGTCTTCCAGAATGGCAAAGCTGATGCGGCCCCAGTTCAGATCGGTGTAATAAGTGCCAATTCCTTGATCGATCGGAGTTGGGTCAAATGGATCGGGTAAGTTGGCGGTTTGGGCTCGTTCGACTTCCTTGACATATTTTGCGGGCATAGCGTATCCACCATCGACAGCTCCGGGTGCCTTCGAGACTTTACCGTTCTGGCCCCACAAGTTCGGCTGGCCAGCGTCGTGATCGTCTGGAATCGAAACCGTTGGACGGTCCTTCAAAATATCTGCGAAATCGAGGCAGAATTTCAACCAATACTCGTAGTGTTTAGTGTGGTTGTAGACTTGATCGCCGGAAAAGAACAACAGGTCCGCATTGGCCTTCTTTACGTTTTCAACCAAGTCGCGTCGCGAGATGTCGCCGCCGTGGCCCTTGTTGACAGAGTTGCCTGTGAAGCCCGCTACAACGATCACCTCTTTGTCGATTGGATTCTTGCGAATGGTTCCTTCGAAAGTTGCGCTCTTGCCGTGCGCTACTCGGTACTGAATTTCCTTGGAGTCATCCCAATTCTCAACTCGGAACAGTGCTGTCCAGCTTTTGTCACCACTTTTGTTACCGTACTCATTTTCGCAAATCTTGACTCGGGAAATCTCCTTCCAGCCGGACGCCGACTTGACTTCGAGACGAACGTCACGCGACTCGTCGGGCAGCAGCGGGAACAGCTGGGCATTCAGCTTTAGAGTGTTGTCGTGGACCGTATACAGTGCCGCGGCGATTACCTTGTCTCGCGATACATTCAGATCAATTGCGCGTCGGGCGGCTGCCGCTTTTGGCGGTGCGGCGTTGCCAGTTGTCACGACGAATGAGGCAAATCCCAGTACGACTATTACACCAATTGCTGTATGACGCTTCATTCTTGACTCTCCTCTAGTTTTCCACCGGTGCTATATATCGCTGGTCGTAGTCTATTGTTGCTGTATTGTACGTGATTGTTTAGAGCTCAACAGTATAACCTCCACGACATGCCAATGAAAAACCCTCCTCGGTTCGCTACCGAGAAGGGGGAGGGATTGGAGTTATTA
Source organism: Pirellulaceae bacterium (assembly GCA_047620805.1). Lineage (GTDB taxonomy): Bacteria > Planctomycetota > Planctomycetia > Pirellulales > Pirellulaceae > JBLHLE01. The sequence goes on along the minus strand of JBLHLE010000450.1, from coordinate 301 downwards.
TATTGCCTGATACGATCGTACTATGCGTCAGCGGCGTCGCCGTCAGCGACATTGTCCGTGCCGTCATCGTGGCCGGGGCGAGGACCATTGGGGCGGTGATGTTCTCGCGATTCGAGCAGGTCGAGAAGTTCTGCCAAACTGACGCCTTCGACGTCATCGGTATCGGCCTGGCCGAGTCGAGTCCAGAGGTTTTCCGAGACCTCGTCTTGCGTGATCAATAGGTCGTCGTTGGAATCGAGTCGATTGAAAACGCGTTCCGGTCGATTCTCCGCATTCTGAACGCGGCCGCGAACAATATGTC